>CAURMS010000031.1:0-10529 GCA_963526085.1 uncultured Campylobacter sp.
CTTTCTTGCCCGTCAAACAAATTTTCTTTAAAAACATTTTTTGCAGAAATTTGACCGTTTTCGTCACTTACATCGTCAAGTTGCGGGTTTTTATCAGCCAAATTACCGCTTTGTGGTTGCTCGTCAAAGAGGCTATTTTGAGAGATGGTTTTTGCGCTCGTCTCCAAATCCGCACGAGCAGGTTTCGTCAAATTTTGCTCGGTAATATTTTTAAGATCGCCGTCTTCGTCGGTGCTCCAGGTTCCCTCGCTCAAATTTTCACGGTTTTTCGGGCTTAAAATTTTTACGCTCTCGATCCCGCTTTCATCGTCCAAATCTGTCAAATTTAACCCCGCGTTCACGACGCCGTCGATATAGCGCGCGTGGAGTAAAAAGAAAAAATGATCGCCTTTTAACGCGTGAAATTCGCTGTTTTTGATGAGGCGACTCACGCGTTCGCCGCTTTTTAGAGGCGTGGCCTTGTCCTCTTCGCCCCAAAATACGAACGCCTTACCGCCAAAGTCTGCAAATTTAGAGCTAAAGTCCTCATCGACGACGTTTTTTAGGGTCTCGTACATCGTTTTGCTCATGCCTTTTACGTCTTTCGTGGCGAAAAATTTGTATAAAAACCCTAGACCGAACAGCTTTAAAAACTTAAACAAAGCGATCTTAAATCGCACCCAAAGCGGCTTTTTAGCCACGATGCCTGCCGAGCTTAAAAGCGCGAGATATTCGGGATTTAGCAGGGTTGCGACCTTGCCGCCGAAGCTATGTCCGAAGATGATTTTAGGATTCGCGCCAAGCTCGTCCAAAAAGGATTTCATGATTTTTGCGTAGTCTTTCGTCGCTAGCGCGCCGTGCATACTGCTCGCACCAAAGCCTGGCATATCGATGTAAACATGCCGAAAGTCCTTAAAATACGCGCCAAAAGCCTTTTTCATTATCTCTTTGTTTGCGCCCCAGCCGTGCAAAAATAGCGCGACGTCCTTGTTTGCGGGATTTACGGTTTCGTAGCTTATGCGGTAAATTTTGCCGCCGTATTTTACCTCTTTGACTGCCATTATTCGCCACTTCCGGCTCGTTTTTTAGCCTCATATATGCTTTGGAGCACCTCGACGGCCTCGCATAGGCGCTCGTATTCGCCCATATTTAGCAGTACGGCTTCAAATTTATTATTTTTAACGATCACCGCGCGCTTCATCTGCGCCTTGCCGACCTTGCCTAAAACGGCGCTGAAATTTCGCACCACTTCGGTCGCCGTGTAAATTTCATCTTTGCTAAAAGTAGTCATTTCTGCTCTTTACGTAAAATTTTGTGTAAAATATAGCATATTATCTTTAAATTCAAATTAAAATATAATAGCGCATTATGTTCGTTTAAATTTATTTTAGAGCGTTTTATGTTTTTGGAGTGAAATTTGCGAGCATATAAAAGAGGAAGTAATAAAATTTGATGAAAATAGCCGCTTCATCAAATAATAAAGCGAGTTAAATTTGACCTAAATCGGCACTTTAACGCTATAAAATGTTGAAGAACAAGCTGCGCTTTTACCTAGCAAGCGTAATAATCGCTAAATTTCAAAACTACTGACCAAATTTATTAGCGATACGATAAGGCGTAAAAATTTAAAATGCCGCTAAAAAACAAGCCGTTTAAAGCGGCAACTAAACGTCAAATTTAGTAAAATCTTTTATAGCTTGCCTTTTGCTGACGTTATGGAGTTGATAAATTTATAGTCGATATTTATCTCGCGCTCTTTGGGCAAGCTTGCGGCTAGGCGACCTAGCGTCCACTCAAAATCGTCAAATAAATAATTCGCCATACTGCCCGGATTTGGATTTATCTCGTTTAGATAGACTTCACCGTTTATCTCGAAAAAGTCGCAGCGTATTAGCGCCCCGTCAAAGCCGCAGTTGTAGATGCGCTCAAAGCTTTGTTTTAGCTTGATGGCTAGCTCTGCGCTGATGTCGGCCTCGCGCGCCCTGCTCTCGTTTGAAAAGCTCATATATTTTTGCTCGTAGTCTAGAAATTCCTTCTTTTTAGGCTCTTCGATGATGGAAAATTTGATCTCGCCGTCCACCTTGCAGCCTGCTAGATTGTACTCCTTCACGCCTTCGATAAAGGGCTCTACCAGGATCTCTTTATCAAACTCGTATGCCACGTCTAGGCCGTATTCTAGCTCGCCGGCGTCTTTTATCACGCTTACTCCGATCGAGCTTCCTAATCTAAGCGGCTTTAGGATCACTGGTAGCGGCAGGCTAGGCGCCTTTGCTCTGCTTACAACCTCGTAGTTTAGGGTTTTTACGCCGGCTTTTTGTGCGAGCAGTTTGGTTAGCTCCTTGTTGTAGCTTAGCGCGCTAGCCTCCACACGAGGACCGATGTAGCTAAGGCCGTAAAACTCGAGCAGCGCCGCAATCTTGCCGTCCTCGCCGTCCATACCGTGGACTAAATTTATAAACACGTCCGCCTCGATCTTTTTTTCGCCAAGTAACCCGCCCGCGAAAAATCCGCCCTGCTTAAGAGTGAGCTTTTTGGCGTTTTTATACTTGCCAGAGCTAAAGAAATTCGCCCTCATATCGGCGCCGTTTATCAGGTAAAATTCTCTAAATTTGTCGCAAAATATAAACAAAGGCTCGTTTTTTAGCACCTTTTTTAGGGCTATGGCGCTCACGATACTGATCTCGTGTTCGTAGCTTTTAGCGCCGAATATCACAGCAAATTTCATATCTTTTCCTTTTTTATGCTAGTTTTTTTAGGGCTTGTTTGATTAGTTCGCCCGTATTTTGCGCGTCGCACTCGCTAAGCGCCTTGGTTATCTTTTCTCTTTTAAAGCCGAGGCTCTCAAGCGCCAAGATCGCTTCGTGCTGATGGCTAGGCAGATTTTCATCCATCGTCATCTTTGCGTCGCTAAGCTCAGCTATTATGCGTCTAGCAGTCTTTGCGCCGATGCCCGGTACTGTTTGCAGCGCCGCAGCGTCTCCGCTTTTTACCGCGTTTAAAAATGCGTTGGGATTTAGGCTAGAGCACACCGCCATCGCAGTCGCCGCGCCGATACCGCTTAGTTTTATCAGCGTCTCAAACATCTTTTGTTCGTTACTATCTAAAAATCCGTAAAGCAAGTCCGCATCCTCGCGGATGATCTGCGTGATGTTTAGCTCCACGCTCTGGCCTCGCTCGAGTTTCGCCGAGCAAAAAAGCGAGATCGCCACGCCGTAGCTCACGCCGCCGGCTGTTTTTAAGATGAGATTTGCGGGCTCTTTTTTGGTTATGACGCCCTCGATCGCTTTTATCATCGTTTTCCTTTAAAATTTGCGATTGTCTCTAAAATTTGATTAATTCTTGCAAAAATTTATCCGTCACCTCGCCAAAGGCGGCATTTAGCGCTTTCATCGCGATTTCGCCCTCGTCAGCACCTGCGTCTTTTTGTGAGCTTAGCACGACACTTTTTAGTTCCTTGCCATCTTTAAAAAAGCTAAACATCATCGAAATTTGCGCCTTTTGGTCTTTGATTTGAAGCGTGAGTAAATTTGACTTTACGCTAATGTCCGCGTTTTTAAAAGAGGGCTTAAACGCGCACTGATTGCTCGCGGCTATGATCAAATTTCGCCTCGTCATCTCGCTTGGGAGCGCTAAAAATTTGATATTTTTTAGCGGACGGATCTCGCCGTTTGCGTCTATCTTTAGGACTTCGCGGCTCTCATACGCGCCAAAAACCCGCACCTCCTCGATAAAAACCGTTTTTTCGGGCTTGTTTTCGCACTCTTTAAATTTATCCTCCGCGCCGCCTAGCATAAAATAATTCGTCCTAGGCGCAGCCTTTGCCAAAACGCTACAACCGCTAAAAAACAGCGCCGACGCAGCTAAAACCGTGCTTAAAATTTTCATTTTTCGTCCTTTTTCTGCGTGTCTTTAAAGAAAAATTCGTACGGATCGTCCTCGAGTCTAAAGAGAGTATTTCTAAAATCAGAAATGAGCTTTTGAAAGCTTAGCAAAGTCCTTTCCGTCTCGTCGCTAAGAGTATTTAGCGCGTCTTTTACGTCGTATTCGCCGCTTTTTATCTTTTCTGCTATCGCGGTTTGTAGATTTTTGAGCGCCTGCACGGCGTCCGTGGCCTTGGTCGTAAATGCATTTACAAACTCAAGCGTACCCGAAGCGTTTTTTAGCGCTTTTTTTAGCTCGTTTAGCGTCAAATTTGCATTTGCCAAAACCTCGTTTGCGTTTGCGATAGTCGCGTTTATATCGAGATTTCCGGCGTTTATCTTTTTCGCGGCTTCATCAACCGAAACTAGGATAGACGAAAATTTGGCCGCGTTTTCGTCGCTTAAAAATTTATTGATATTTTTAAATGTAGACTCTAAATTTTGCGTTAGATACTCGGCTCTGTCGCCGATTTTATCAAAAAAGCTCGCCTCAAGCCCGATGTAGGCCTTTTCGTTTTTATCAAAGAGCGGGCTATCCATGCTGCCGCGCGAGATATTTAGGTAGCCGATGCCAGTGATGCCTTGTATCTCCGCAGACGCCGTGCTATCGGTTCTTATCGGTATATCTTTTCTCACAGATAGCTCAAGCTCGATGAGAGCTTCTTTTTCGTCGGCAAAGCGAATATCCTTGACCGTGCCAGCGTCTACGCCGATAAATTTGACCGTGGAGTCCTTTTTGATGCCGCTTGGCAGGCTTGTAGTTTTGATGAAATACGACCTATAATCATCGGCCTTTTTCCCGTATCCGCCCATCCACCATGCCGTGACGCCAAGAGCGCTCACTACAAGCACGAAAAAGAGACCTATCAAAGTATAATTTATTTTATTTCCCACCGTTTTTCCTTGTTTTTAAAAGCTCTTCGAGCGGATTTTCGGGCATTTGCATCAGCTGCTCAAAAGTCCCTTCAAAGGCTATTTTTTTGTCCTGAAGTATCAAAAATCTATCCAAAATCGTGCAAATGCTATCTATATCGTGCGTCACCATCACGACCGTGACGCCAAGCGTATCTCGTAGCTCCACCACCAGCTCGTCAAACGCCCGCGCGCTGCTTGGATCAAGGCCGGAGTTTGGCTCGTCTAAAAACAGAATTTTAGGACTCAGAACCAGCGCTCTAGCCATCGCCACGCGTTTTTTCATACCGCCGCTTAGCTCGCTTGGGTATTGCAACGCGACGTTTTCGCTAAGGCCTACTTTTTGCAGCCAAAACATCGCTATCTCGCGCATAGAGCGCTCGCTCATACCGCTATACTCTTTTAGCAGGATGTAGATATTTTCCAGCACGTTCATCGAGGTATAAAGCGCGCCAAACTGAAACATCACGCTGCAAGCTAGCTTCATCTCCTGCCTAGCCGCCTCATCTAGCGACCACAGATCGCGCCCTAGCATCTCGACCTTGCCGGCGCTTGGTTCTTTTAGATATATCATCGTTTTCATCAGCGTCGATTTACCCGTACCGCTACCGCCGAGCAGCCCGTAAATTTCAGCCTCGTTTACATGGAAATTTAGCCCGTCGTGGATCACTCTGTCGCCAAATTTCGTCGTTAAATCAGTCGCTTTTATTATCATTTATATGCCTAGCTGCGTGAAAATAATCGAAAACAGCGCGTCGACCATGATCACGCCAAATATCGCGTTTACAACGCTCACGGTCGTATAAGTGCCAACGCTTTGGGTGTTTCCGCCGATCTGAAAGCCCCTCATACAGCCGATAAACGCGATCACGACGCCAAAAAATGGAGCCTTAAAAAGCCCGACGTAAAGGTGTTTGATATCTACCTCTTGGCCAAACCTCGCTAGATAGCTATCAAAGCTGATGTTTAGGTAGTTTTCCATCACGACCATCTCGCCTAGTATCCCCGCTACGTCGGCTAAAAACACGATAAGAGGCATAGCAATGATAAGAGCTATCACGCGCGGCAGAACGAGAAATTTAAACGGATCAAAGCCCATTGTTTTCATCGCATCGATCTCTTCGGTGATTTTCATAACGCCGATTTGCGCGGTAAAGCTTGACGCCAGGCGCCCGGCAACGATTATAGCGGCGATGAGCGGAGCTATCTCGCGTAGGGTCAAAAGCCCCATCATCTCGACGATTATTATCGTAGCGCCAAAACTCGCAAGCAGGCTTGAACCCTGATAGGCCAGCACGATGCCGATGAGAAAAGAAGTAAGGCACACGATAAAAACCGACTTTATGCCCGCATCCTCAAAATAAGCCAAAATTTCCTTCACGCGGATATCTTTTAACATAAATATCTTGCTAAATTTGACCAAAAACTCGCCCATAAAATTTAAAAACGCGCAAAATCCCGCAAAAAACGCAGTCAAATTTTTGCCGATTTGAGAGAGCGGATTTTCGTGCGGTTTGGGGTTTATTATCTGTTTTATTTTGGGATTTACTTCGCTATTTATCGAATCAAAAATCTTTTGCGCGTGCGGGGTTAAATTTATAAGTTCATAGCTTTTACGTGCATTTTGCAATGTATTTTTTAAAAATAAAGCTGCAGCGTAGTCAAACTCTTTTACGTCTTTAAAATTTAAGACGATTTTACTAAATTTATTCGAGCTAAGTAGATTTTGCGTTGCCTTCCAAATTTGAGCCGGCAGCTTGTAGTTCCAGTCGTTTTTTAGATTTATAGTTAGCTTGCCGCCGCCTTGTTCGCACTTGTAAAATTCGCTTTCAAATTTTAAAAAAAGAGGCAAATTTAGGCCTTCCTGACATTGTTGTTTTTCTTAACTACGTAGTCTATGTCGCCATCCTCGGTCTCGACCTTGGCTATCGTTATGACTCGGGCGATCTCGTTTTCGCGGGTGCTGTACGTGATGTCGCGAGCAGGATCGACGAGCCTAAATTTTATCTCGTTAAACTCGCGCCAATTACTATGATTTATCACTTTTGAGCTAAATATTCCGTCTTGAATATTGGCTATTTCGCTTTTTAGCTCGGCGATCGCGGCTTTTTTCTCGCGAAAATCCTTTAAAAGCGCGTTATACTCGTTCACCAGCTGTTGATACTCTTTTAGTTTTTTCATAAATGTCACCGGCGGAGTGTTGTTTGTGCTTTTTAGCTCCTCGATTTTAGCTTTTATGACGTTTATCGGACCTTTGTTTTCCTCGATGACGCATCTTTTAGACTCCAGCGCGCGCGGCATTTTTGCGATCTGCTCTCTGATAGCTTTTATCTTAGTCATTCGCTCGTTTATCTGCTCGCCCGTGTTTTTTATCATACTAAAATCGACTAAAATTTTATTATTCACGCCTTTTAGTTTTTTTATTTCCAAAGTATCGGCGATTATGATATTTGAGTTTGACACGAGCGTATCGATGCTTACGCTTTCGGCGATTATCTCGCCGCCGATGACCGATTTTATCACGGCTTTTTTGGCTTTTACTTTGCCGCCTTCAAGCCTATCTATTTCGACGTATTCGCCGTCAAAGCTACCGATATGTACGGCGATTTTCGCATCTTTCGCCTCTATGAGGGCTTTGGCGTGAGTTTGTCCGCCGATTACTACCTTGTTCGCCTTTACTACGGCATTTGCAGCGACGTTTCCCTCGACGTTTACTTCGTTCGCCTCGACCGTCATACCGGTACCTATGGCGTCTTTTGTTAGGTCTTTTTCCTTTACGTTTAGCGTTACGTTGGTATCAAGACCGGTATCTACCGAGCCTGTGGTTTTAAACGAAATTTCATTGACGTCAAGCTCGTCTTTGATATCAAAAACGCCTTTTTCCTCTTGGACGTAACCGGCCTTTTTGGCGTAAAATTTTATCCCCTCCTCGCCTTCTTTCGAGTAGATATTTTCGGTGTGTTCGGGCATTTTCGTTATCGTTACTTTAGGTTTTTGCGTCGGCAGTAGATTTCCTCGCACGTCTCGGCCGTTTGCACCTTCTCTTAGTTTTACGTATTCAAATATCAATTCATTTTCGGTAACGCCCAGCAAGTAGCCTCTGTTTGCGTAATCCACCTTGTCGTTTTCATCGGTAGATTTGTTTTTATTTTTATAGTAAAACACCAGCGCGGCGGCTGCCGATGGTTTTAAGTTTAAGCCGGCAGTTAAGACAAAAGAGTATTCCATGTAGATAAATTATTTTACCCTTAAAACCGAAGAAATTTTAGCGACCTCTTCTGTCATCGTTTTGTTTCTGATACCCAACAGGATGCCTACTTTTATCAGCTTTTTGTTGATGAAATTTATTAGCTTTTTGTCAAAGTCTTTAAAATAAACCGTGTCGGCGTTTTGCGAAACGGTGGCTAAAATTTTGGTCAAATTTTTATTTGCATTCACAGAAACATTTGGCAAAGGCGTGGGCTTGACCTGTCTCGTGTCGTAAAATTTAACTAGATAGTTTTGTTTTATACTTTCCACTTTTTCTACGAAAAATTTATCGTCGTCAAAGATATTTAGTTTTTCCGCCGGGACTTGGCGGGGTTGGCTCTCGCCCGCCACCTTGCACTCGGTTTTGATTTCTATGATATCAAAATCTATAAATTTGCTATCGACGCCGAAGTGCTTTGCTAAATTTAATATCTCGCCGTACGGATTAGCCGTCTCGACCTCCGTCTCGGCAAGGAAGTTTTGTTGCGCGTTTTGGTTTTCTGGCACGTGATACTCTCGCAATTTTTTGATTTTTAGTCGATTATCTCTAAAATTTCATTAAAAACTCTTGATTTTACGTCTTTTAAAACTAAATTTGCCTATCATTGCGCTAAAAATTTACTAGGATTTTCGTGTTTATCAAGGGCTTTTTTTCAAACAGCATCGGCATCATGGTTTCGCGAGTTTTAGGGCTTGTGCGCGACCTGCTCACAGCTTCTACTTTAGGTGCGGGCATTTACAGCGATATATTTTTTATCGCGTTTAAGATACCAAATTTACTGCGCCGCATCTTTGGCGAGGGGGCTTTTGCCAACGCTTTCTTGCCAAATTTTACGAAATCAAACAAAAAATCGCTCTTTAGCGCCGAGATTTTTCTTAAATTTCTAGCTTTTATCGGCGTTCTCACGCTTTTGGTAAATTTATTCGCCCCGTTTTTTACCGCCGTTATCGCCACGGGCCTAGCGCCTAGCGACATAAACGAAGCCGTCCCGCTCGTAAAAATCAACTTCTACTACCTAGCGCTCATCTTTGCCGTTACTTTTTTAGCCTCGCTTTTGCAGTATCGCGGGCACTTTGCGACGACGGCTTTTTCGACCGCGCTGTTAAATTTAGCCATGATCGCGTCTCTAATCTTAGCTCGCGGACAGGAGCCTAAAGTCGCGGCTTATTATCTTAGCTTCGGCGTCGTTGTTGGCGGCATTTTGCAGCTTGTCGCGCACCTTATCGCGCTTAAATTTAACGGCATCTCAAAGCTATTTTTCGGCGGCTTGGTTAAATTTGTCCACGGCAAAAGAGCCGACACAAAAGGCTTTTTTAGCAACTTTTTCCACGGCCTAGTGGGATCCTCCGCTATGCAGCTAAGCGCTTTTATGGATACGTGGCTGGCGTCGTTTTTGGCGGCGGGATCCATCAGCTATCTTTTCTATGCCAACCGCATTTTTCAGCTGCCTTTAGCGATATTTGCGATCGCGCTTTCTACCGCGCTTTTTCCTAAAATCACGCGCCAGATCAAGGCAGGTAGCGAAGCCGAAGCTCTAAAATGGATGCGAAAGAGCTTTGAAATTTTATATTTTCTGCTTTTGGCGGCCACCATCGGCGGTATTATTTTAGCTCAGCCTATCATCAAGCTACTTTTTGAGCGCGGAAGCTTTACTCAGGCCGATACGGCGGCGACCGCGGGCGTTTTGAGCGCTTATATGATCGGACTTTTGCCTTTTGGACTTGCTAAACTTTTCTCGCTTTGGCTTTATGCGCATTTACAGCAAAAGCTAGCCTCCAAAATCGCCGTTATCACGCTCGTTTTTAACCTCGTTTTAGCAGTTGCCTTGATGCAAGCCTGCGGCGCGTTCGGACTAGCGCTTGCTAGCTCGCTAGGCGGGTTTTTGACGCTAGCTTTAAACGTCAAATTTTTTGGGATAAGGAAATTTTTAGCTATAATCGAGCCTAAAAAAATAACGCTTTTAAGCGCGGTTTTGGCTTTAGAGGTAGTGATTTTGATATTTTTAAGGAAATTTTTAGATGCAAATTTTTGATAGCGTAAAAAGAAAAAAAGTAGAATTTGAGCCCGTAAAAAGCGACTTTGTGCGCATTTACGTCTGCGGGCCGACGGTTTATGACGATGCACACTTAGGACACGCCAAAAGCGCGATTAGCTTTGATCTGCTTAGGCGCACGTTAAGCGAGCTTGGATATAAGGTCAAATTCGTGCGAAACTACACCGACATCGACGATAAAATTTTAAAGAAAATGGCAGAAAGCGGCGAGAGTTTAGAAGCGATCACGGATAGATACATCGCAAGCTACGAGCGCGATATGAGCGCGCTTAACGTACTTGAGCCAGACGTCAAACCAAAAGCGACGCAGACGCTAAAAGAGATGATAGAGTGCATCGAAATTTTGCTAAAAAACGGCTTTGCTTACGAGATCGCGGACGACGGCATATACTTTGACACCGCAAAAGACGCGCAG
>CAURMS010000032.1:0-10372 GCA_963526085.1 uncultured Campylobacter sp.
TTTCTCAATTCGTGAGCTCGAATTATACAAGCAATATGCTTAAAAGAAGCTGAAGGAAAGGAGGGGTGTAAAAAATTTTAGAGATTTTTTGTTGTGGGTTTTATCAAATTTTATTTTGCAGAAATTTACCTTAATATATAAGCAAAAACAAAATTTATTTAGCGGACGAAGCAGTAAATTTAGCGCTATCGTCCGCTGAAAATAAGGAAAATTTAGTTCGCCATCAAGCTCATTATAAATTCTTTGAGCGAAATTTTATCGTTTACCAGCAGATCGTCACTACCGACATCGTGTTTAAATTTCGCACTCATATACTCGCCATCTTTGACAAAAAGCGAATTCACGCGCTCTTCAAAAGGCTTGATACCATCCATCATCTGGTTAAAGTCGCTATCGGCCATCAGCCCCTTATACGCGCTTAAAAACTCCGTTATAGACGCAGCTTGCACCTTTATCTCTCCGTCAAATTTAACCGCTTTTAGCGCCGTGTGGATATCTACGTCGTCATGCAGCGTTTTACTTTCCGAGCCAAGCCCTGACGCATCGGCTACGGCGTTAAATTTTAGCTCCTTGCCGTTTGGGTTTTTAAAGCTAAAATTTTTAACCTCCATCACGTAGTTTTTACTCATCAAAATTTTATAAAGAGCCGACTCTTTCGGGTTGGTGACATACATCGCCATCGCTTCTTTATTTACGTTTTTCTCGTTTAGGCTCAAATTTAGCTGCGCAAGAACCTTTTTGCCGTCCACGTCAAGCGCCCCTAGGCTCACGTCGGTAAGGGTATCGAGGAGATTTGCGTCTGCGTTTTGCTTTGTCTGCGCTAAAAAAGAAATGCCCGCAATGCCGACCGATTTTGGAAAATCATAGCCCTTGGCGCTATTAAAGCTCATTTTATCGGTCTTTACTCCGATTTTAGCTATATTTTCGTAGGCGGTTTGTATGTTTATAAATGAGATTAGATCGTCAAAGCTCTTAAAGTCGTTAAGCTCGATGAGCGCGGAGGCGTTTTCTATATCGAACTTATCCACGCCGTCCGTATCGCCGCCGCTAACTTTACCAACGCCGATTTCTAGGGATTTTATCTTATTTTCTTTGATTTGGGCCTTTGCAAAAGGCTTTGAGATAACAAAGTCCGAATCTCTCTCTTCTACTTTGATCTCGGCCAAATTTAGCGTTACGTCGCGGGTTTTATCTAAATTTATCAATACGTCAGCGCTCAAAAACTCGTCCGTGCCGAATATCTTTTTAGCTTCGGCGGCGGCTTCGGGCGTTAGAGCCTTGATATCGCTGTGCGCCTTAAATCCGCTAAAAATCTCGGCAAATCCGTGCTTTAGCGTGGTTTTAGCCTCAAATTTTACCGGATCTTTGCCGCCGGTTAGCTCAAACGTAAGCGTCGCACGCGAGCTAAACAGCCCTTTGTCGTACTCGTTTTGCGTCACATTTGCCTTTAGATCGATAAACGGCAAGCGCAGAGTTTCGCCCGTTAGCCTAGCCACGCCCCTATCGTAGGACTCTTTAGCCTTAGACGAGCCGTAAAACGTGACGCCCAAAACCGCGATCAAAACGACTGCAAGCGCAAATATAGTCTTTTTCATTTTTTTCCTTGATTTTAAATTTTACTTCGTTGCCGCAATGAGCTCGATCTCGACTAGGCCGCCTTTTGGCAGCGTTTTAACGGCGATCGTACTTCTAGCCGGATACGGCTCGCTAAAAAATTTGGCGTAAATTTCATTTACTGCCGCAAAATCCGCAATATCGGCTAGAAAAATCGTCGTTTTTACTACGTTTTCAAAGCCAAGCCCCGCTTCGCTCAAAATAGCTTGCAAATTTTGAAGCGACCTTTGCGCCTGCGATTTTACGTCCGCACCCGCAAATTCGCCGCTAGGAGTCACGCCTAACTGTCCGGAAATAAACAAAAATCCGTTTGCCGCGATCGCTTGCGAATACGGTCCAATCGCCTGTGGGGCGGCTTTTGTAGAGATAACCTTTTTCATTTTCGTCCTTTGTAAAAAATTTCGCGAATATTAGCAGTTTAGCGCCGAATTTGCAAATTTAGCTATAATTTCCCGTAAAAAGGCGCTAAAAATATGAAAATCACCCTTGCTCCAAACGAGTTTTTAGACGATTACGTTCTGGGCTGTGAATTTGCGCGAAATGCCGAAATTTCAGGCAATGCATATCTATTTTGGAGCGGCGCGATCTGCGCTAAATTTGAAAACTCGCGCATCGTTTTTCTGCATAAAAAATGCATTCCCGCGCGTTTTCGCGAGGCCGCCGCACGCTGCAGCGATCTAGCAGGACTCGTGCTCACATCGGCATTTTGCTCGTTTACGACGCTAGCACCCTCGCACCTCGTCGCCAAAAACGGCTCCAAGCTCTATCCGCTTTTTGATCTACGCGAAATTTGCGGGATAAAATTTATAAATTTAAAGAAATTTTACGACGACTTCGGACTTGATTACGACTACAGAATTTATATCGAAAAGTGCTCGTTTTTCTCGCCTGCGCCGCTTGAAAAGCGCATAAAGCTAACCGAGACGATGTGCCTTGGGTATTATTAAATTTGACTGCAAAACCCGCTCAAATTTGACTCAAGCCAAATAAAGCCAAATTTAATCAATCTTGCCACGCCGCGCAAAAACCCGGTAAATTTAGTGCCGCCGTTTATCGGCCAAATTTACCTCGCCCAGTTTTGCTTATCTTGCTCGGTTACTGACGTGAGCTTAGAAAGCCGCCTGCCAAGGAAGTTTTTCACGTCATCAACGATAGAATAAACCGTCGGCACGAAAACGAGGCTAAGTAGCGTAGAGGCCGCCAGCCCGCAGATCACGGCTACCGACATCGTCGCGCGAAAAGCCGCTCCCGAGCCGCTAGCAAACACCGCGGGCGCCATGCCCGCGATCATAGCTATCGTAGTCATCACGATAGGTCGCGCACGCTCAGCGCCAGAGCTTAGCAAAGCCTGCCTGACGCCGCTTCCGCGCAGGCGCTTTTCGATGACGAAATCAACGAGCAAGATAGAGTTTTTACCCACGATAGCCATCAGCATCAAGATACCGATCACAGAGGATAGATCAAGTGCGCCGCCGTAAAGTAGCAGACCGCCCGCCGCGCCGCCGATAGAGAGCGGAAGCGCGATAAATATCGTAGCAGGCTGCAAAAAATCGCGAAAAAGTACAATCAAAACCAGCAAAAACATCGTCACTCCAAAGCCAAGCGCGATACTAAACTGCTCAAACATCTCGCTCATATACTCGCTATCGCCGTACTCGGGCGAGGAGATGCTTGTCGGCAAATTTTGCATCGCGGGCAAGGCATGAATTTGCCCCAAAACTTCGCCTATGGTAAATCCAGGTTGCAAATCGGCCTCGACAGCGATCTTGCGACGTTTATCAAACCTCTCTATGCTAGCCGCACCCTGCGAATACGAAACTTCTGCCACGCTAGAGAGCGGCACGGCCGTCCCTGTCGCGCTTTGGACGTAAATTTTACGCAAAACTTCAAGATCGTTTCTAGCACCCTCCTCTAGGCTAACGCGGATAGGTACTTGGCGGTCCGGCAGGTCAAATTTTGCCGACGCCGCGTCCGTGTCGCCTACGGTAGCGATACGCAAAGCTTCGCCAACTGTCTGATGGCTCACGCCCAGCCTTGCGGCCTCTTTTTTGATTAAATTTACGCGGATTTCCGGCTTTTGCAGCGGTTCGTTTACTTGAGCGTTTTTGACGCCCGCAACTCCGTTCATTTGAGATTTTATTAGCGACGCCGTTTGAGAGAGTGCATCCGCGTCGTCGCCTGCTAGGATGACCGAGATATCGCGCGCAGCCATCTCGTTAGTAAAAGCAAATCTCATATCGCTAAATTTAGCCAGCTCCGCCCGCAGTTCGTTTTCAAACTCCTTTTGCGTAACGGCGCGCTGCTTGTGCGGTTTTAGCGTGATTAGCAGCTCCCCCTTGTGCGTTTCGCCACCTCCTCCAGCGATAGCAAAAACCGACCAAACGGCAGGGTTTTCTTTGATGGCGCGCGTTAAATTTAAAAGCCTCTCATCGGTTTGCTCTAGCGTGGAACCCGGAGCTAGCGTGATATTTACGCTACTTCTGTCCGAGTCACTTTGAGGCAAAAATCCCGTCGGCAAAAGCGGTATGAGCGCAAACGAGCCAAGCAGTAGCAAAAAGCCGATAAAGAGCGTAAATTTGCGATGATCTAGCGTGAAAGTTAGCAAATTTAGATAGGCGGCCTTTAGTTTGCCCGCTTCGCGCTCCTCTTTGGCCTCGGGCTTTAGGATATAGGCCGCTAGTAGCGGAGTGGCTAAACGCGCGACTAAAAGCGAAGCCAAAACCGCCGCCGCAACCGTGATGCCAAACTGCCTAAAATACTGCCCAATACCCCCGCCGATAAAGCTAACTGGCAAAAATATCGCCACTATCGTTAGCGTAATGGCAATCACTGCAAAGCCGATATCATCAGCCGCGTCGATGGCGGCCTGATATGGGCGTTTGCCTAGAGCTAAGTGTTTTTTGATATTTTCTATCTCCACGATCGCGTCGTCTACGAGTATGCCGATAACTAGCATGAGAGCCAGTAGTGTGATACCGTTTAGCGTGTAGTCCAGCAGATAAAGCGCCGCAAACGTCGGCAGAATCGAAAGCGGTAGCGACACGGCCGCCACTAGCGTCGCTCGCGCGTCTCGCAAGAAAACAAACACGACCAAAACCGTCAGTATCGCGCCCTCGGCTAGCATCCAGATCGTTTGAGTATAGCTTTGTTTGGTTTCGTTCGCCGAGGTATATATCTCGTCTATCTTTACTTCTGCATGCTCTGCGGTAAATTTAGCCAGCTCCTCCTCGACCTTTTGCATCACGACCGTGTCGCTGGCGCCTTTTGAGCGCGATACGCTAAATCCCGCTGTCTCCAGCCCGTCCATCCTAGAGCGCGATCTAGGCTCAGCGTGCGAGTCCTCTACGCGAGCGATGTCGCCCAGACGGACGTTTCGGCCGCCGTCTAGCCAGATAGGAGTATCGCAAAGCTCCTCGACGCTCTTTGCGCCGCCTGTTACGCGCAGGCTATTTTCTGCACCGTCTAAAACCGTCCTGCCCGCGGGCAAATCGGCGTTATTTTGTGCAAGCTGTTTGCTAATATAAGCGGCGTCTATCTTTAGTGAGCTAAGCGCGGCGGGATCTAAAAGCACTCTGATCTCGCGCGTAGTGCCGCCTAGACGCTTTACCTGCTGAACGCCTGGGATCGCTAGCAGCCGCCTTTTTATCTCGTTATCTATCAGGTGTGATATCTCGCTTTGGTCTAAATTTGCGCTTCCTATAGAATAAAACGCCAGCGCGCCGCCCTCGATGTCCACGCGCTCTACTATCGGCGTATCGATACCGGCTGGTAGTTCGTCTCTGATCTGCGAGATAGCGTTTCGCACATCATTTACGGCTCGATCGACATCCGTCTCGATAGCAAACTCCACTGTGGTAGCCGAGCTACCCTCAGAGATCGTAGAGCTAACGTGCCTCACGTCCGCTAGCCCGCCCACGACGTCCTCGATGCGCCTAGTAGTCGAGCTTTCCAGCTGCGTAGGCGACGCGCCCGCCTGCGTGACCGTGACGCTAACGATAGGGAAATTTACGTTTGGGTTTGCGTTTATCGGTAGGCGCAAAAACGACGCTACGCCGCCTAAACTAAGCGCGATAAAAAGCACGATGATCGGGACGGGATGACGAATCGCCCAAGACGAAATTTTCACTCCGCGCTCCTTTGCGCCACTTCGCCGTCGTTTACCAGCGCGGCGGCTTTTAGCGCGACCTCATCGCCCTCGCTAACACCCCATATCACCTGAACTAGCCCGTTTGCTCTAAGTCCGGTTTGGATTTTTCGCTTGACTGCTTTGCCGTCCTTTACTATAGTCGTAAACGCACCCTTTTCGGTAAAGGAAACAGCCTGCGCAGGCAGCGCTAATGCGCTAAATTCGGGCAGGTCGATGACGACTTTAGCATATGAACCGATAAATTTCGCCTCGCCGTCTAGCGAAATTTTGACCTTACCTAGGCGCGAGCTTGCATCCACGCTCACGGGCACTAGCCGCACTTTGCCTTTCACAGCCTCTTTTACGCCGTAAATTTGAGCCGTCGCGCCCATACCGACTTTTATCTGCTCTAGCTCAGCTGCGTCCGCGTCCGCAGATAGCTCGATGACGCCGTCTTTTGCGATGTTAAACAAAGCCTCGCCGCTAGTTAGCGCGCCGATTTGGGCTTTTTTGGCCGTTACGACGCCGCTAACGGGCGCGACTACGCTAGCCTTTGCTAGCTGATCTTTGGCCTCCGAGATCTGTGCGTCTATCTGCGAGATTTGCGCTTTTGCAGAGTTTAAATTCGCTCTAGCGCTTGCTTCTTTTGCATTTGCTTGTTCGAGCTCTTGCGAGCTAATAGCCTTTTTTGCGGCTAAACTTTTGGCTCGCTTTAGCGCTGAGCTAGCTTCGCTAAAAGCAGCCTTGGCGGAGTTTAAATTTTGCTTTGCGACCTCTAGCGCAGCGGTTTGCTGGTCAAATTTCGCTTTTACGCCGGCATTATCCAGCAGAGCTAAAATTTGCCCCTTTTGCACATTTTCGCCGACTTCGACTAAGATCTGGGCGATTTGTTGGCCCTGTAACGCCGAACCTACTGCGACATCGTCTTTAGCGACCAGTTCGCCGTGTAAATTTAGCTTCGGATTAAATTGTTGGATTTTGGGCGATACGACCGTGAGCTTTATCGCTTCGTCGTTTTGTTTTTGCCTAGCGTCCGGATTTTGTCTATCTTGACGAACGCTTTGCTCGCTAGCGTCGCCGTCTTTTACGCCCGCTTGAGCAGTTTGTTGCTCGGCCGTATTTTTCTCTGCTTGCGACGCTGCTTCCTGTGTCGATTTATTTTCCTGCGCAGCTGCGACGAAAATCAGTGCGAACGATAAAAAATACACCTTTAAAAAATTACCGAGTTTCATAAATTTCCTTTGATATTAGTCTTAAAATTTACTATATTAGCAAAATTTAGGACTAAAAGTCAATCCAAAAACCTTGAAAATATTTTTGGATTTTACTAAAATTTACCCAATATAAAAAAAAGGAGAAACAATGTACAACTTCGACGAGCTAGGCAAAAAAATCGGCGATATCGACAAACGCATAGACATGCTGATTGTTAAAACTGGGCTTAGCTACAGCGAATTTGCAGTGCTTTATACACTCGCAAAAGACGGCCGTTCGACGCAAAAAAAGATCAGCCAAGAGTGGTTCATACCCAAGCAAACAGTCTTTAACGCCTGCAAGGATTTTCGCCAAAAAGGGCTAGTGCAGATAGACGAGCAAAGCGCGGATAAAAGGGAGCGCGCGATGAGTCTCACGCAAAAAGGGCACGACGTAGCAGACCCTATAGTGCGCGCTAGCGATGAGCTGGGCGAGCGGGTATTTGCTAGGCTCGGCAAAAAAAACGCCCAGAAGCTATTTTTGTTGCTGACGCGCTTTTGTGAGATTTGCGACGACGAGATCGAAAATACGCCTGATATCCAAACAGAAATTTAAGCTTGCTTATATCTAATCAAGTCGTTTTTGTCGTATATTTTTGCCAAGAGGCTAGCAAACACGAATCGGAGCTAACGGCAACCGCACGCAAAATACGCTAGCCGAAACACTATACGCCAACGACGTTTCCAGCTCTTCCTAAATTTACCTACTCGCTCGCCGTTTTTTGCACTCGGCTAATTAAATTCGAGCTTCAAGCGCACGCTTTAGAGCTCAAATTTCACAAATTTGCATTGTAAATTTATCGAAAAGTCGTCTTGTCAAATTTGCTGCTTAAATTTACTCGGCGACGGCGCAAATATGGCTCAAAATGTGCAGACGATTTACCAAAGCACGCAGCAATTGCAAATGCGAGCGGCGCTGCCCAAATTTATTACGGCTTATAAAATCGCCGCAATGCGCCTTAAGACTACGCCAATGTTTAATCTTGCAACCAAAAAATTACGAGTAAATTTTGCCCGCTAAATTTTGACGTGTCGCGAAAAAGTAGCTTAATAGTTTAAAGCCGTATCCGCAGGTCGATTTCTACCGCCCACTCAAACAAAATTCACCGAGTCGTATCGCTCAAATGCCGCCGCCCTAACGACGATCGTCAAATTTATCCCCAAACGGCAAAATTTAATTTTCGTAACATTTTAGAAATTTATTTACGTTTTTACTCATATGTATTAAATTTTGGCAGCTTAAATTTTAAAATTAACCAAAAAGTATAATACAAAACTCTATAATCGGTAAATTTAAAACCAAAAGGAGAAAAAATGAAACTATTTTCAGCTCTAGCTCTATGCGCTGCGATGATGATCAGCGCGCAGGCTGCGGAAAAATACAAGATCAAACTCGCCTCCACCTACGAGAGCAACGTGCCCGTACTAGGCGACGCTCCAAAGAAATTTAAAGAGCTCGTGGAAAAGATGAGCGACGGCCGTATCGAGGTGCGCGTCGACTATCCGTCCAAGCACAAGGCGGCGTTTGCGCTGCTTGATATGGTCAAAAGCGCCCAGTACGACGCGGCTTTTACCGCTAGCTACTTCTATAAAGGCAAGGACGCTAAGCTCATGCTCTTTACGACCGTGCCTTTTGGTATGAACAAGGCCGAGCAGGACGCCTGGTACGCGTACGGCGGCGGCAAGGAGCTAGCGCAAAAGGTCTTTAACGAGTACGGCATCGTGACCTTTCACGGCGGGAATTTCGGCATGCAAATGGGCGGCTGGTTTAAAAAAGAGATCAAGAGTACGGACGATCTAAAGGGACTAAAACTACGCATGACCGGGCTTGGCGGCGAGATAATGGCAAAGCTGGGAGTCAATATAAACACGATCCCGATCGGCGAACTATACATGGCGATGGAGATGAACACGATCGACGCCGTCGAGTGGGTCTGCCCTGCGATCGATATAAATTTCGGCTTTCAAAAGGTGGCCAAATTTTACTACACCGGCTGGCAGGAGCCTGCGAGCGAAAATGAATTCTACATCAACAAAAAACTCTGGGACAAGCTACCCGCCGACCTCCAAGCTATCGTAGAAACCGCGACCAAGGCCGTAGCGGCCGATGTTTACGAGTCGGCGGTCTATCAAAACTCGCTGGTCCTTGATAAAATCAAAAGCGAGCATCCGGACGTGAAAATCGCTTCGTTTCCGCCAGAGATCATCGCCGCGCTACGCAAGGCTACGGATGAGATCCTAGATGAGCTTTCGGCAAAGGACGCGACATTTAAGGAGATCCTGGACTCGCAAAAAGCCTTTATGAAAAAGGCTAGAGTCTGGACGCAGATCTCCGAAAACAGCTACATAAACAGCACCGCAGAGTAATCTCTGCTAAATTTAACGAGCCGTCCGAGTAAATTTGACGGCTCGATGGCTAACGTAAATTTGAGATTAACGCCGGTTCGCTCAAATTTGACTCGTAACTTATTACGGCAAACCCAATCCCGCAAAGATGAGTAAAATTTAACCTCAATAACGCCAAAATCACTCAAACACCTAAATTTAAAGGAAAGCCATGAAAAATGTGTCTAAAATTTGCCTTTTGGCGGTAGTTTTTTGCGGTCTTGGCGGCGCAAATCTAAGCGCTCAAACGACGAAAGCCGCGCTAATGGAAAAAACGGTAAAAGAATTTTACCAAACAAACTACGGCGACGGCGAAATACAGCCTATCACCTCAGAGTGGCTGACTCCCGAGCTTGACGGGCTCATTTACGATCAGTTCGGCTCTGCGCTGGGACGTCTGAGCGGCATAGAGCACGTATCGTCCGATCTGGAGGCCGATCCTTTTATAGACGCGCAGGATATTGACGAGCTCAAAAACTTTAGCGCAAAGGCGGTCTCAGAGAACGAGGTACGAGTAAAATTTGAGCTGTTCGGCGAAAAACGGGATATAACTTTGCGCCTAATTTGCGACAAAGATTGCCTAGTAGGCGGCGTAAAGCTTAGCGACGGGGACTCTTTAAAGAATAAGATTAAGAAATCTTTAAGAGCGGCGTATCCGAGCAATTACGGCAAAATTTTTAAAGAGTGAGAATAAAATTTGAGGGTTTAACGCGCCGTTTGATTTCAAATTTACCCATAAAGAGCAGCGCGTAGAACAGGGCGCGAGCTAGCGATAGCCCGCGCCGAGAAATTTATATTTTTTTATACGGAGCTTGTCCTGCTTCGTAGAAGTTATTGCCCTCGCTATCTATCGCTACGATAGCAGGGAAATCCTCGACCGTGAGTCTCGCGACCGCCTCTGGGCCAAGCTCGGGATAGGCTAGCACTTCGTACTTTTTGATACTTTGGCTAATCAGCGCGCCCGCGCCGCCGATAGCGACCATATAGACGCAGC
>CAURMS010000033.1:0-10367 GCA_963526085.1 uncultured Campylobacter sp.
CCATTGTACTCTTTTGGATTATGAGAACCGGTTATCATTATATTTGCGTCAAATTTACCTGAAAACACGCTAAAATAGCCAACCGGAGTCGGTAGCAAGCCGATATCGTAGACTTTGATCCCGGCCAAATTTAGCCCGCTAACTAGCCAGTCGAAAATCTCATCCGCGCTTAGCCTAGCGTCAAATCCTACGCTAACGTTTTTTGCGTCTCGGCGTAGCATCTCTCGACCTAAATTTAACCCGATCGCTTTAACGCTCGTTTCGTTTAGATCGCGCTCGTAAATGCCTCGTATATCGTATTCTCTAAAAATTTCGTCTATCAAAATTTTACCTTTATAAATTTATTTTATTTTAAGACGGCGTATTTTAGCATTTTTGGGTTAAATTTTACTAAACGGCGACGTCTCCAAGCTTTGCGTTGATGGCTTCTATTAAGCTTTGAGGCGCGATTTTGATCTGTTTTCCGCGCACCCCGGCACTTACATAGACGTAATCTTGCTTTAAAATCCTCTCGTCAAAAAACGTCTCAAACGCCTTTTTCATCGCTATCGGCGAGCAGCCGCCCCTGATATAGCCCGTCACTTTTTCAAGTTCTCTTAAGTTTAAAAGCTCGCATTTTTTATGTCCGCTAAGTCTAGCCAGAGCCTTTAAATTTAAGCTCAAATCCCCCTGTATGCACGCCACGACGTAGCCTCTAGGCTCGCATTCGCAGACGATGGTTTTGTAGATTTTTTCTATTTGCTCGCCGCAAACGGCAGCTACGTGAACGGCGCTCAGATCGCTCTCATCCACTTCGTATTCGACTAGCTCGTATGGGATATTTTTACCGTCTAAAAACCTCGCGGCATTTGTTTTATGTGCCATTGCCTTCTCATTTTTCAAAAATTTAAGATATAATTATAGCTAAAAATTTAAGGAGAATATATGGCTGAAGAAATTTCAGAAAATCAAGGCAAAAAGGGAAACGGGCTGGTTCTCATCATCATCATTGTTATTTTACTGCTTCTTTTGGTAGTCGGCGGACTTTTGGCGTTCTTACTAATGGGCGGCAATGAAGAGAATGCGCAAGCGCAAACGGCACAGGTTCAAACCGAGCAAGTCCAAGCCGCAGCACCTAAAAATACGGCAGGCAAGCGCTCAAACGACTATGTAAATATGGGCCCGGTTTATCCGCTCGATCAGTTTATCGTAAATTTGCTTAGCGAAAGCGGTTCGAGATACCTAAAAACAAAAGTTGATCTAGAGCTTAGCGCCGATACGTTAACACCGGAAATCGACAAGAAAAAGCCGCTAATAAGGGATATCGTCGTTTCTACACTATCATCTAAAACGTACGAAGAGGTAAGCACTCAAAAAGGCAAAAATCGCCTAAAAGACGAGATAGTCGACCGCCTAAACGAGGTTTTGGCCGACGGTCACATAAAAAACATCTACTTTACCGACTTTGTGGTGCAATGATCGGCATAGATATCGTAGCGATCTCGCGAATCTCAAGGCTTAAAGAGCGACGAGGCGAGGATTTTTTGAGATATTTTTTGAATGACGATGAGATAAGTATCGCAAAAACGGACGCTACGATAGCTGGATTTTTCGCAGCTAAGGAAGCTATCAGCAAGGCTCTTGGCTGCGGGATCTCGGCCGAGTTTTCGTTCTTTGACGCTCAAATTTACAAAGACGACAAAAACGCCCCCAAAGTAAAACTCTCAGAAAAAATCATCAAAAATTTTAATCTAAAAGACGCGCAAATTACCATCAGTCACGACGGAGGCTTTGCAATCGCTGCGGCGATACTGCAAAAAGCGGATTAAGCTTTTAAATTTGACTCTGATTTACTAAATTTTAACAACCATCGCCGACTCTGTCTTTTTATCCAGCAAACAAAAGCCAAATTTGAGTGTTTTTAGTTCGTGCCGATTTAGCACAGCAATCCTCAAATTTGATCCTATAAGGCCGCAAATTTAATCACACTGTAGCACTAGCCAGCTTTTATCAAACTTCTTCTCGCGTAGATCGCTTTTTCTGATCCACAGATAAATTTTACCGCAATCGCACCACATCATCTCGTTTTCGTCGTTACTTCCGATTTGTAGTAGTAGCGTCCACTCGCCGATATTTTGCCGCAATGTTTCAAACTCCGGCCCGCTATAATCCTCATCGCCGCCGCAATAAAAGCCGTTTGTCACAAGCTCGCACTCTAGCTCCATACCGTCTTGGATATTGTCCGAATGTCCTAAAATTTTATTTTCACTACGCTGCTCGCAAAAATCATCCGCCATCTGCCAATACGCGTCGATTTCGTCATCACTCATCCAGGTGTCGCCGACCAAATCACTCTCCAAATCCGGCAACTCGGTCGTATTTGCAAATTTTAAAGAAGTCGCCGCAAACGATTCGTCGCTTTCAAACGACGCGATTTTGCGTTCCAGCTCGCCCGTATCCTCCGCATAAATCACCTTTTTGAAAGCGCCGTCTTTTGGATCATATCCCCACGGCATCTGAGCGCAATCGTAAAAGAGATAAAGCATACCGCGACTCGGCAACTCGCTCTGGGTATCAAACTCCGAAACTTCGCTAAAATTTATCTGCGCTATAAAATGAAGCGGCTCACCAGTTTGCTCATTTACTGGCCAAGGCTCGCTCCGCGGTAGATCGGGCGATCCGCCAAATTTTGACGCGCCTATCGGTATTTGCTGATCGTCGCTTGCTTTTAGCGAAATTTCCACCGCATTTTTAGCATAACATTTTATCTCCTCAAATATGCGCCCAAGTCCGTATTCTTCATATTTTGAGCGTAACAAATTCATATTTTCTCCTTTAAGGCTACCCGCGAATTCTAAATTTTAGCCTATCGCAGCAAAAAGTTAGTCAAATTTTACTTCTGCAATGTCGGCAGATGCCAGCCTAGATAATACGCCGCAAGCCTAAACACGACGCCAAACGTCAAAAGCCCCATCACCCAAAAAACGCTAGTAAGCCCGGCGTAATCCATAGCAAAATAAAGCAGCCCCACGACGATGCTAACCGTCGCATAAAGCCCAGTTTTTAGGCACCAAGGGATCTCGTTAAACAGCACGTCGCGTATCATGCCTCCGCCTACGCCGTTGCAAAGCGCGAGCAGTACGACGCCAAAGACGTTGTAGCCAAACTGTAGCGCCACGATCGCCCCGACGATAGAAAAGCTCACCAGATCCACGGCATCGGTAGTGACGAAAAGGAATTTTTTCTCGATATCGCTTCGCTTGTGCAGACGCAAAAACGCCGAGAGAAAGAGCATCGCCATCACGATGATGCACGGAGCGTAGTGCGTGAACGAATACGGCGGGCGCGAGACGATAGCATCGCGCATAAATCCACCTCCAAGCGCGGTTAGAAGCGCAGCGATAAAGATACCCAGCCAGTCGCAGTCGCGCTTAACCGCGAAGATAAATCCGCTCGTGGCTGCAGAGGCGATGCCGATGTATTCGGCGACGAGAAGCGCAGTCATTTTTAACCTTAAGTTTTTAAACGGGATTTTACATTTTTAAAATAAAAAAGCAGTTGAATTTAAATGAAATTTAGCGCGCAAAAGAGAGGGCAAAATATGCGAAAAAAGAGTAAAATTTAAGTACATTTTACGAGATAGGCAAGTACGAATTTAGCGCTTTTACCCTATCTAGAGACTTACGTATTTATTTAGAGTGAAGCAAAATTTGGCCATACAGACGAACTCGGCATGGTCGCCGTTAGTAAAATCATCGCCGCAAAGAGAACTTAGACATGTAAACATCAAAATATGACACATCCGCCGTCTAAACTATCTATAGCGGCGTATCTGTCCATAAAAAATACGCCGCCGCGCCGAAAACTAAATTTTAAAATTTTTTATCTCGTTGAAATTTAGATACCGATAGATTTGCGCCTCTTTGCCAGCAAGCTTTTGGGGCACGATGTTCATGTATTCGCTCACGCCAGGTAGTCTACCTAGCACGGCGCAAACGGCCGCTAGCTCGGCGCTACCAAGATACACACGAGCGCCTATACCCATGCGGTTATCAAAGTTTCGCGTCGAGGTCGAAAACACTGTCGCGCCGTCATTTACGCGGGCTTGGTTGCCCATACAAAGCGAGCAGCCAGGCACCTCCGTGCGAGCGCCCACCGCGCGAAAGATATCGTAGTAGCCCTCCTTTTCGAGCAGAGCCTGATCCATCTTGGTTGGCGGCGCGATCCAAAGTCTAGTCGGTAGCGCCCCAAGTCCCCGCAGAGCCTCGCCGAGCGCTCGGTAGTGGCCGATATTGGTCATACAGCTACCCACAAACACCTCGTCGATCTTGTGCGGGCGCGAGCTATCAGCTAGCACTTCGCTCAGAGTCGCGACATCGTCTGGGTCGTTCGGGCAGGCCAGGATGGGCTCCGTTATCTCGTCCAAATTTATCTCGATCACCTCGGCGTAGCGCGCGTTTTTGTCGGATCGCAGCAGCTCGGGCGCTGCCAGCCACTCGCGCATTTTTGCCGCGCGGCGCTCCAAACTCGCCCTGCTCTCATACCCCGCCTCTATCATCGCCTCGATGAGAGCGACGTTTGAGCGGACGTATTCGCAGGCGCTCTCGATGCTCAAATTTACCGTGCAGGCTGCCGCAGAGCGCTCAGCCGAGGCGTCGCTTAGCTCAAATGCTTGCTCGACTTTTAGCTCCTCCAGCCCCTCGATTTCTAAAATTTTACCTGCAAATACGTTTTTCTTGCCCTTCTTTTCGACCGTGAGTAGCCCGCGCTTGATCGCGTAGTATGGGATCGCGTTTACCAGATCGCGCAGCGTCACGCCCTTTTGCAGTCGCCCGCTAAATCGCACGAGCACGGACTCTGGCATATTTAGCGGCATAGCTCCAGATACCGCCGCAAACGCCACTAGCCCGCTACCAGCGGGGAAGCTCACGCCGATAGGAAAGCGCGTATGAGAGTCGCCGCCCGTGCCCACGGTATCTGGCAGCACCATACGGTTTAGCCACGAGTGTATGACGCCGTCGCCAGGCCTCAGGCTCACTCCGCCGCGCGAGCTCATAAATTTAGGCAGCGTCCTTTGCGTCTCGAGGTCGCTAGGCTTTGGATAGGCCGCCGTATGGCAAAAGCTCTGCAACACGAAATCAGCTGAAAATCCAAGACTAGCAAGCTCTTTGATCTCGTCGCGAGTCATCGGCCCCGTGGTATCCTGCGAGCCAACGGTTAGCGTCGCCGGTTCGCAGTACTGCCCTGCCCTAACGCCCGGCACGCCGCAGGCCTTGCCTACGATCTTTTGAGCTAGCGTGTAACCCTCGCTCTCGTCTGCTTGCGGCTGCGCAGGCCTCGCAAATATATCCTCCGCGCCTAAATTTAGCGCCGCCCTAGCCTTAGCGCAAAGCGAACGGCCGATGATGAGCGGTATGCGCCCGCCCGCTCTGATCTCGTCAAATATCGTATTTGGCGCAAGCGTAAAGCGAGCGATGAGTTTGCCGCTAGGTTCGGCGTTTGCGTCTAAATTTTCGTCGCCGTTTGTAAATTTACCGCCGTTTTCGCCGCAAATTTCTACTCCGTCAAATTTGCCCTCGGCGCTCAAATTTACCCGCCCGACGCGTAATATCTCGCCCTCATACGGGTAGATATCCACGACGTCGCCCGTCTCTAGCGCGCTCACGTCAGCTACTATGGGCAGCGCACCGCTATCCTCGGCTGTGTTAAAAAATATCGGCGCGATCGCCGTACCTATCACGATGCCGCCCGTTTTTTTGTTCGGCACGCCCTCTATCTCGCGCCCGAGGTGCCACTGGATGGAGTTTATGCCGCTCTTTCGGCTACTGCCGGTACCCACGACGTCGCCTGCGTATACGACTTCTAGCCCGCTTTTTTTGAGCTCGCCGATCATTTCTAGGCTGCCCGGCTGACGCTTAACTAGCATCGCGTTTGCGTGCAGCGGGATATCGGAGCGCGTGTAGGCCTCGCTAGCGGGGCTTAGATCGTCGGTGTTGGTCTCGCCGGCGACCTTAAATATGACCGCTCTAATACGCCTAGGCAGGCTCGCGCGCGCCTTAAACCACTCCGCTTCCGCCCACGAGCGCAGCACTTCTAGCGCAAATTTGTTGGTTTTAGCAAGCTGCGCCACGTCGTTAAAATAATCATGCACGAAAATCGTCTCTTTTAGCACGTTACAGGCAGCTTGCGCTACGGCTTCGTCGGCGTTTTTTAGGCTCTCAATCAGCACGATGACGCTGTATCCGCCAAGCATCGGTCGCAGCAAATTTACGGCGCCGATTTTGTCAAGGCCGCTTATCTCAAGCCCATGATTTATAATCTCGTTTAAAAACTCCGCCTTTACCTTTGCCGCGTCGTCTACGCCTGGATTTACGCGATTTGCAAGTAAATTTATGAGCCGCTTTACACTCTCTTGATTTTCATCTAGCTTTGCGGCGTTCATCGCTTCACCGCCAGACTCCTTCTCGTGCGCACTTTCGAGCTTTAAAAGCTCGCAGACTTTTCTGGTCTGCTCCTCGTTTAGCGGTAGCGGCGGCACGCCCAGGGCCTCGCGCTCTTTTACGTGTTTTTCGTACTGCGTAAAAAAATCCATCTTTTATCCTTATTAAAATTTACGTAATTTTAGCAAAACAAAGCGAAATTTGGCTAAATTTAAGCACTTGATTTTAAGGAATTACGATGCAAAAAGCGTATTTTGACTCGCCTATCGGCGTTTTGGAGATTTGCGGCGACGAGAGCGGAGTTTGCGAGCTAAATTTCGTGCGAGAATTCGTCCGCACGGATGTAACGGATGCAAATTTAAAGCTCTGCTTAAGCGAGCTTGAAAGGTATTTTAAAGGTGAGCTAAAAACCTTTAAAACGCGGCTAAATATCTGCGGTACGGCGTTTCAGAGGTGCGTTTACGAAAATCTGCAAAAGATCGCTTACGGGCAGCGCGTCACGTACGCCCAGCTCGCAGCGATGACTGGGCGACCAAAGGCGTTTCGCGCGGCAGGCTCGGCAAACGCAAAAAACAAAATCCCCATCATCGTGCCCTGCCACAGAGTCGTCGCCTCAAACGGCCTTGGCGGATACAGCGGCGGCGAGGGGCTAGCGACTAAAATTTGGCTTTTGGAGCATGAAGCTAAATTTAAGGGCTAAATTTGATAGCTTGCACTTTTGCGGTTAAAATTTGACAATGTGTATATATCAAATTTGTGATTGATGGGTACAAATTTGACACGAGCTTTTATGCTCGCCGATTTTAGTAAATTTAACTCAAATCAAATTTACGCGTAAGCTATTTATCCGCAAAAACCAGCGTAAACACGCCGCTAGTGATCAGCGCGATACCGATCCACTCTCTGACGCTCGGGCGTTCGCCTAAAAACATAACCGCAAAAACAACAACCAAAACGACGCTAAGCTTATCTATAGGCGCTACCTGCGACGCAGAACCCATCTGAAGCGCCTTAAAATACGCCAGCCACGACGCGCCGGTAGCCAGTCCGCTAAGCGTCAAAAACAGCCAGTTTCGCGCGCCAAGCTCGCCAAGGGGCTGCCACTTTTTAGCAAACGTGAGAAACAAAACCAGCGCCGCAGCGATAACGAGCGTCCTGATAAAAGTCGCGAAATTTGAGTCGATACCCTCAAGCCCGACCTTGGCGAAAATCGCCGTAAGCGCGGCAAAAACCGCCGAAGCCAGCGCCCATAAAGCCCACTCTTGCATGATTTATCCTTTGCAAAATTATAGTCAAATTTTACGGCAAATTTAGCTCAAAAGGGTACAAATTTAAAATGAAAAATAAGAGAAAGCTGCAAAGCGATCAAATTTATACTGGTTTTACTGACATCTTAATGCCGCAAATTTGAACCAAAAATCACCTTAAACCTCAGCGCCGACTTCTTTAAATTTATCCACAAAAAAGGAGATTTTCTCAAAAACATTTTGCTTCACGCTCAGATACTTCGGATTTAGCGGACTCATTTTAGGTAAAATTTCGTTTAAATCGGTTCCGCTTTCACTGGCGTATCCGCGTTTTAACGACGCGCTAATATACCTTTTTGCAGCATTTTCATTTAAATTTAACGATTCGATCAACTCTTTTGCTTCGTGCAACATCTCGCCTTTTGCAAATTTAAAAAACGCCTCCACGACGCCGGCTCTATCTTTTAGCGCATCCAAATCGGTCCCGTTTATAAAATCTACTATCAGCCCCTCTTTTGAGCGATTTTCTAGGCTAGCGCGGATGATCCTGCGGATCTCTTCGGTAAGCGCGATCTTATCTTTGATCTTTTTATTGTACTCGAATATTAACCCCAAAATGTAGTCTAAATTTATCTCCTGCGACCTTAATAAGTCAATCTCAAAGACTACGTCGTCCCAGTCTATCTTTTGCGCCTCTTTTTGTTCGCCGGCTCTTTCTTTTCTTAGCCAGTCTCTTATATCATTGTAGATAGAGCGGTAGTCTTGAAGCGCTCGCATGCTAGGCACTTTTATGCTTTGCATCTCCCGCAAATCCTCTTCGCTTAGATAAAATTTTTCTTTAAATTCGCGCACGGCATTCTCATCATTCAAATTTACCCCTTGCAAAGCCTGCAATGCTGCAAATTCATCATAGTTTTGCAGAGCATTTTCTACGCGAAGATACTCGCCAAAAAGCTTAACAAAATCCTTTTTATCCTTTTGCGTTTCTATTGCGCTAGGATCTAAAAAGCGTGTCTCAAGCTCGCTCGCAACTTCTAGGAATCCTCGTCTGGCCTCGCCGGTAGCAGCATCGGTAAAGCCATGCATATATTCTTTGTAGCTCTTTTCCAGTATCACGTTTTTGGTACTGTTTTTACCAAAAAGCGTGATGGCATCGATCGTAGCTTGCTGCAAGTCTCTAAAAGTCACGATATTGCCAAAGGTCTTAGTAGCGTCCAAGATTCTATTCGTACGTGAAAAAGCCTGTATAAGCCCGTGATAACGTAAATTTTTATCTACAAATAGCGTGTTTAGCGTAGGTGCGTCAAACCCTGTTAAAAACATGCCCACGACTACAAGCAGGTCGATCTCCTGCTTTTTCATGCGTTCGCTTAAGTTGCGATAATAGTCCTGAAACGACCTACCATCGATGCTAAAATTCGTCCTAAAATAGGCGTTATAATCTTTTATCGCCGCATTTAAAAACTCCTTTGAGCTCATATCCATCGTCTCTGGCTCAAAATTTTCATCCGCTATCTCGCCTGCAACGCCTTGCTCCTCGTTTTGCGAAAATGAAAAAATCGTCGCTACTTTTAGCGGTCGCTCTTTATCTTTTTGTAAATTTTTAAAAGCCTCATAGTAAGCTCTCGCAGCCTCGATAGAGCTTACCGCAAACATAGCGTTAAAGCCTTTGCCGCTTGCGTTTAGGCGGTGCGTTTTTTGTTTGAAACGATCTAGGATATACTGCGAGATCTCTTTTATACGCTCAGGGTGCAAAAATGCCTCTTTACTCTCCGCAGCGCTCAGTTTTAGCTCATCTTTTTCGGTCTCAAATTCTCTAAATTTAGGCCTTACGTCGTTATAATCAACCTTAAATTTAAGCACTTTTTCGTCTCGCACGGCATCGGTTAATATATACGAGTGAAGCTCGCTTCCAAATACGCTTTGCGTCGTCTCCGCTCCTAGCGCATTTTGCGGAAATATCGGCGTACCGGTAAAACCGAACTGGAAAAATCGCTTAAATTTTTTCTTTAAATTTTTCTGCGCCTCACCAAACTGCGAGCGATGGCACTCGTCAAATATAAAAACAACCTCCTTTTGATATACGGCCAGCTCGCTTTCGCTTTTCATCAGATTATTTAGCTTTTGTATGGTCGTTACGATTATTTTACCGTCCTCTTTTTCCGTGTTTCGTTTTAGTTCGGCGCAGCTTGCGGAGCCGTTTACGCTATCTTTTTGAAATTTTTGATACTCCTTCATCGTCTGATAGTCTAGATCCTTGCGATCTACTACGAAAAAGACCTTATCTATAAAATCAAGCCCGGTAACGAGCCTTGCCGCCTTAAAGCTAGTTAGCGTTTTGCCCGATCCTGTCGTATGCCAGATATAGCCGCCGCCCTCCGGCTTTGCATAGCATTTACTAAGATGCGAGCTATTTATCTTCCAGAGTATTCGCTCGGTCGCTGCGATCTGATACGGACGCATGATTAACAGCGTATCGCTAGCGTCAAATACGCAGTATTTTATTAGCACGCTTAAAAGCGTATTTTTTGCTAGAAAGGTCGCAGTAAAGTCTTTTATATCCTTAATTGGCAAATTTTTAGAATCCGCCCAGTTGATAGTAAAATCAAAACTACTCTTGTCGCGCTTTGTAGTATTTGCAAAGTAGCGCGTATCCGTACCGTTTGAGATAACAAAAATTTGCAGGTATTTAAAGAGTGAA
>CAURMS010000034.1:0-10364 GCA_963526085.1 uncultured Campylobacter sp.
ATTTTGGACTTCGTCCGCATCCGCGGCGCCGGACTTAAACGACGCCAAATTTGCCGTTTCTTCTTTTTTAGAAACGCTTAGATACTCTTGCACCTTTGCGATGAGTTTTTCGGCGGCATCCGGCTTAAATTTAACGTCCAAAAAATAAAATGCGCCGACGAGCAAGATACAGGCGATAAAAATAGCGGAAAACAGTAGCTTAAATCCGCCTCGCAAGCGCCCTTTTTTAGGACGCTTTTTGGCGGATCTTTTTCTGGATTTTGGGTTCAATTAATTTTTGCTTTGGTCGATGAGTTTGCCAGAGCTAATCCAAGGCATCATAGAGCGTAGTTTTTTACCGGTTTGATTTAGCAGGCTTCTTTCGGCGATGCCGCGCTCTGCGTTCATGCGGACGTATCCGGCCTTGCGCTCGAGGATGAAGTCTTTTGCAAATTTACCGTTTTGGATCTCTTTTAAAATTTCCTTCATCGCTTTTTTGCTGTCTTCGCCGATGACGCGCGGTCCGCTCACGTAGTCGCCGTATTCTGCGGTGTTTGAGATAGAGTAACGCATATCGGCCATGCCGCCTTGATACATTAGATCCACGATTAGTTTTAGCTCGTGCAAGCACTCAAAATACGCCATCTCAGGCTCGTATCCGGCATCTACCAGCGTCTCAAAGCCCGCGTTTACTAGCGCGCAAAGTCCGCCGCAAAGCACCGCCTGCTCGCCGAAAAGATCGGTCTCGGTCTCGTCTTTAAATGTAGTTTCTATGATGCCCGTTCTGCCACCGCCGATCGCGCTAGCGTAGCTTAGAGCTAGCTCTTTGGCTTTTCCGCTTGCGTTTTGCTCTACAGCGATTAGATCGGGGATGCCGCCGCCTCGGACAAATTCGCTTCTTACCGTATGGCCAGGCGCTTTTGGGGCGATCATAATGACGTCAATGTCCTCGGGAGCTTTGATCTGTCCGAAATGCACGTTAAAGCCGTGTCCAAAGGCTATCGCCGCACCGCTTTTAAGGTTAGGTTTAATCTCTCGCTCGAAAATTTCAGCCTGAAGCTCGTCAGGAGTTAAAATCATAACGACGTCGGCGGCCTTTGCGGCCTCTGCTACCGTTTTTACCTCAAAGCCCTTTGCTTCGGCTTTTGCCCAGCTTTTACCGCCCTTTGCTAGACCTACGATCACCTTTACACCGCTATCGCGTAAATTTTCAGCATGCGCGTGGCCTTGCGAGCCAAAACCTATCATCGCTACGGTTTTGCTTCTAATCAAGCTCAAATCGCAATCCTTGTCATAGTAAATACTTACTGCCATGTTCTCTCCTCTTAAAAAATTTGTGAGATTATACTATTTAGTCGCTAAAATAAGCTTAACGTATGTATTTAAGTTTTTTAAAAAGCCTTTTAGTGTAGAATTGTCACTTACGAAATCTCGATGCAAAGTGTAAAAAATGAATGAATCAATTTATAAACATATAAAGGCTCTTCCGCCGCTTGACGATACGATAATAAAAATTCAAACCGTTTGCTCAGACGACAATAGTTCGCTTAACGACCTATCTCAAATAGTCGAAAAAGACCCGATGTTAACGGCAAATATACTGCGCTCGGCAAACTCCCCGCTTTATGGATTTAGCAGAGAGATTACTACGATATCAAGAGCCGTTACGCTGTTTGGTATGGCGACCATACGCGGATTTGCTCTATCGAGCGCGGTTAAAAAAAGCTTTAAGATAAATTTAGATCCATACGGTATCACCAGTCAAGATTTTTTAAATATTTCTATAATGCAAAATGCTCTAATGTATAACTGGTATTCAAAAATCAACGCTAGCGAGCTTACCGTTTTAAGCCCCGCCTCGTTTATGCTAGAAGTGGGTAAAATCGTCATCTCAAACGAGCTAAACGAAACAGGCAAAGCTGATGATTTTAAGGCAAAATTAAAAAATATTTCAAGCCCTTTTGATTTATCTGAGCTAGAAAATGAGATCGTCGGCATCTCTAACGAAACCGTAACGGCTAAAATTTTCGAACAATGGAACCTTGAGCCTGAGCTAGTCGACACGATTTTGTATTCAAACAACCCAGACGATGCGCCTGAACACATAAAAAACTACTCAAAAGCACTTAAAGTCGTAAAAAATGCTGTCAATATATTCAACCAACTAAACGACGACAATCTGCAAAATACGCTAATGTGCCTCGACGAATACGGCTTTGCGCAAGACAAATTCCTAGAAGCCGTCGCAAAAGTCAAAGCGAATTTGTGAAAGAATTTTTAACCAAACTACTTGACGGAGTGAGCGAAAAGGAAGTCGCCTCCTCCGATAAAGAAATCCTACGAAATTTACTAAATTTAAACGCCGTAAGCCACCACAAAGACCGTTACTACCTCAATAACGGCTTTGTTTGCGGCAAGCTTGATATAAGCGCAAACGGTACGGGTTTTTTGGCGCCCTACGATAAACGCTTTAAACAAGATATAATAATAGAAAATAAGAATTTAAACGCCTCGCACTACGGCGATATCGTGCTGGCAAAACTCCTGCCGCTAAAGAAAAAACGTCAAAGCGCCAAGGTCGTGATGACGCTAAAACTCGCCAACGAAACGAGCGTAGTTTATACCAAGCAAATAGGCTCTGTAATCCTTGGCGTAAACGTAAAAACCGGACTTAGCTCGGCTCTAAAAGCCTCGCAAAAATCGCTAAAAATGCTGCCGCCCGGCACTCTACTAAAAATCGGCAACCTAAATAACGAAATAGTCGAGGTTATCGGCAACATAAATGACCCGCTTAGCGACGAAAAAATCTCGCTCGCCGTATTTAACAAAAACGACGAATTTAGCAAAGAATGCGAAGCTGAAGCGATCGCATGGGGCGATGAGGTCGATCCTACGATGTACCCGCAGCGAGCGGATTTGCGGGATTTGCCATTTTGCACGATAGATCCCGTCGATGCTAAGGACTTTGACGACGCGATATATTTTGACGAGAAAAAACGCGAAATTTACGTCGCGATCGCTGACGTGAGCGAATACGTCACGCCATACTCTCCGATAGATGCAGAGGCCAAAACGCGCGGATTTTCTATATATTTTCCGCACAAAGCCGTGCCGATGCTGCCGCGAAATTTGAGCGAAAATATCTGCTCGCTCAAGCCAAATGCCGCGCGCCTTGCATTTTGTTTCAAAATCACGCTAGGCGAAGAGGACGAAGTCGCAAAAGAAGAGCTTGTAGAAGCTCTAATCGTCTCAAAAAGACGCTTTAACTACGACGAAGTCGATCAAATTTTACGTGGCGAACGCGAGGATGAAACCGGCTGGATAAAACCTCTTTTCGCGCTCACCTCGCGCCTGCGCAAAAAACGCCTAAAAAACGCGTTTGACTTTAGGACGCAGGAGCTTCGCATGAGCCTTGATGAGGGCGGCGGGCTTGCCTCTACGAGATTTGAGACCGATACCGACTCGCATAGACTAGTCGAAGACTGCATGCTGCTAGCCAACGTCGCGGCGGCAAAACGCATCGGCAAAGGCGTTTTTAGAAATCACGGCTCGCCGGATCTGCGAAAAATACAAATTTTGCTCGAAGATCTCGGCACCCTGGGCTTTGACTTCGTTTATGAAAGCGATATTGCAAATTTGGTTCGCAAAATCCAAGCGCAGGCCGATGCAGTAGGCAACCGCGAGGAGATAGATAAGCTCATCATAAAATCGCAAAAAAAGGCCGAATACGGCGCGCACAATTTAGGCCACTTCGGACTGGGATTTGAGCGCTATACGCACTTTACGAGTCCGATCCGCCGCTACTCCGATCTCACGCTACACCGCCTTTTAAAGGCCAAACTGCGTAACGACGAGAAATTTTTTAACTACCTACTTTTAAATATCGAAGCGACTTGCTCAAATTTAAGCGAACTCGAGCGCGAAGCAGACAGGGTCGCGTTTGACTTTATGGATAGGAAATTTGCGCGCTGGGCGAAAGAGCGCATCGGACAGCGATTTAGCGCCTATATCAGCGAAAATCAAAACGTCGCTGTCGCCAGACTAGACGACGAGATAAAGGGCGCTAGGATATTTTTGGGCGCGTACGGCGTAAATTTGCTACAAAAAATCATCGTCGAAATCACGGACGTAAATATCGCGACGGCCGAAATTTTCGGCAAAGTAGTAAAGAAAATAGATGTATAGAAAAGAGCTAGAAGCCGTGCTAAATTCGGCTAAATTTCCAAATTATTTTTTGCTTTACGGCGCGGACGAATACCAAATCGAGCTTTTTGCAAAGGAAATTTTAGCCAAATTTAAAGATTTTGAGATTTTGAGCCTTTACTACGACGAGTACGATTTTGACGCCGCGCGAGCGCATCTTTGCGAGCCTTCGCTCTTTGGCGGTAGCCCGCTTTTACACGTAAAAAGCGACAAAAAAATCCCTGCAAAAGAGCTAAAAATCCTGATAGACGGTTGCAAAAACGGCGGCGTATTTATTTTTGAGCTTTTTGAGCCCGATGCAAAAGCCGTTTTTGATACGCAAAAGGCTTTCGGAGTAAATTTTGCGAGATTTTTTAAACCCAGCTCGCCCGAAGAGGCAGTAAATTTACTCGGCAGACAAGCCGCAAAAATGAGCCTAAATATTACAAAAAACGCGCTTTTTGAACTCTACCGCATACACAACGAAAATTTATATCTAGCCGCAAGCGAGCTAAACAAACTAGCCTCCCTAAACGAACCCATAAACGAAAATATCGTGAGAAGCTTGGTTTTTTCGCTCTCAAGCGTTAGTTTTGACGATTTTTTTGATAAATTTATCGCGCTAAAAGATATCAGAGCGGATTTTTTATCCTGCGCGGACGATGGAAATTTTAATGAAATTTTATTTATTAACTCGCTTTATCGCGCATTTTTTAGACTCTTTAAACTACATGCAGGTATCAAAATAACGGGCAAATTCGACATCAAAGAAACACTCGGCTATGCACCACCGCCAAACGTCGCAAATGAACTAAAAAGGCAGTGTCTGGCTGTAAATTTAAAAGCGTATAAAGAGATATTTACCGCGCTAAACTTGGCAGAATTTGAGCTAAAAACAAACTCCGCGCTTGATAAAAAAACTTTTCTACTCTCCTGCGTGCTGGGCCTACAAAATCTTATCGGCAAAAACAGCAAATATTAAGTAAAAAAAAGATAAAATCAGCTCTTGTCGAAAGACTTCCTTGCCCGTTTGCAACCGCACAAACGAGCTTAATACCCACAAGGAGAATCAATGAAGCACTACGAGCTTTTATTTATTTTGAAGCCTACTTTGACGGAAGAAGAAGTAAGCGCAAGAGTTGATTTCGTTAAAGAAATCCTAACCAAAAACGGCGCAAATATTGCGTCTGTTCAGTCTATGGGCACTAGAAAACTAGCCTATACCGTGAAAAAATACGAGCGCGGAACTTATTTCGTCGTGTATTTCGAAGCTCCGACCCAAGCTATCGCCGAAGTCGAGCGTATCATCAGAATCACCGAAGAGATCATCAAATTCTTAACGGTCAAATTTGAAAACAAAAAAGAGATCGCCGCTTGGGAAAAGATGAGCAAGGGCATCAAACTAAACAAAAAAGAACCGAAAGTCAAAGCAGAAGAAGCTCCGGCAGCGCAAGAATAAGGACGAAAAATGTTTAATAGAGTCGTTTTAGTAGGAAATTTAACACGAGATATCGAGCTTAGATATACGACTGCGGGCGCAGCCATAGGCAACAGCGCCATCGCCGTGACGAGAAAATTTAACGTAAACGGCGAAAAACGCGAAGAAACGTGCTTTATTGACATAACATTTTTCGGAAAACAAGCGGAAATAGCAAACCAATATCTTTCCAAAGGCTCAAAGCTTCTAGTCGAAGGTCGCCTAAAATTCGACCAATGGACGGACAATAACGGACAAAATAGAAGCAAGCACACGATCAGCGTGGAAAATATGGAGATGCTAGGCGGAGGACAACAGCAAGGCGGATACAATCAAAATAGTAATCAAGGCTATCAGCAAGGCGGTTACCAAAATAACAGCTACGGCGGCTATCAAGGCGGACAAAATCAACAAAATATCTACGCTCAAGGCGGCGCACAAAGGCAAAATTTTAATAAACCGCAGCAACAAAAGCAACAGCCAAAAGACGAATACTATGGCGATAACGTCCGAGAAATAGATATAGATGCCGACAAATACGATAACGGCGACGAAACGATACCATTTTAATTAAGGAAAAAACAATGGCTGAAAAAAGAAAATATTCACGCAAATACTGCAAATTTACAGAGGCAAAGATAGATTTTATCGACTATAAGGACACTTCGCTTTTGAAGTACTGCTTGTCAGAGAGATTTAAAATCATGCCAAGACGCCTAACTGGCACTTCTAAAAAATACCAAGAGATGGTGGAAAAGGCTATCAAGCGTGCTCGCCAAGCAGCCTTGATACCTTACGTAGTCGATCGCGACGACGTAGTAACTAATCCTTTTGAGGGACTATAATTTTTAAGCCCTTTTTTAGGGCTTATCTTTTCTTTTCAAATTTTACACTACTTCGCTTTTCTCAGACTTAATTATAAGACAAACTTCTTACTTAAAATAAAAGTATTGCCACTGACGAGATTAAATTTTATAAATTAACATCATAAAAACCCGCACACAAAAAATATCATATGCCAAATTTTAGATCGATTGATGGCGCTATATTTTATGAATTTACACCAACAATGTTGTATACAAATTTGAAGTATCGTGATCCAAGCTAATTTATGTCAATAAATCAGTACTCAAATTTTATGGGCAACCAAAAAATTATACCACCATAGCATCCAGCCAATTTACATACGCATTACATAAAAAATGATTTCAAAATATAAAGTTTAATCAAATAAATTTAAAGATACTCAAGTAGAAATTTAGCCTCGCTATCGAGGCCAAATTTAATCAAATTTTGTAGTTACTTTGTGACTAACGCATTTTTTAGCACGTCTTCGATGACGTCCACCGGGATGATTTGCATGTCTTTTTTGACGTCTTGCGGTATGTCGCCTAGATCGCGCTCGTAGTTTTTGCGCGGTATCAGAGCGGTTTTGATGCCGGCCTTATGTGCGGCAATTAGCTTTTCTTTTAGTCCGCCGATAGGTAGCACGCGGCCGCTTAGCGTGATCTCGCCAGTCATCGCCACGTCGCTTCGCACTTTGGTATCCGTTAGGATCGAGGCAATCGCCGTCACCATCGTGATACCCGCACTCGGTCCGTCTTTTGGTGTAGCGCCCTCTGGCACGTGAATGTGCAAGTCATAACGGCGATACACTTCGCTAGCGCTAGGCTCTTTTTTTACGCCATCTTTGACGTCGTCCGGCAGGCTCGGGATGATTTTTGCAGGCACTTTTATCTTTTTGGCATCGATTAGTACCTTAACAAGGCTAAATGCTATATACGCGCTCTCCTTCATCACGTCGCCCAAAGAGCCGGTAATCTGCAGTCCGCCCTTGCCCTGTATGCGTATGGCTTCGATCTTTAGCACGTCGCCGCCCACGCTCGTCCACGCCAGCCCGTTTACTTGACCGATCTGTGGCTTTTTGTCGGCACGCTCGATCTCAAAGACCTTCTTTTCCAAAAATTCATTCAAATTTTTAGTCGTCACGGTTATCTTTTGCGCTTCGCCCTCGAGTAGTCTTTTTGCCGCTTTTCTAAAGATATCTGCTAGGCGGCGGCGAAGATTTCGCACCCCGCTTTCTCGCGTGTAGTCTGAGATGATGAGGCTCAACACGTCTTTGCCTAGGGTCACTTCGTTCGGCTTTAGCCCATGTTTTTTGAGCTCTTGGGGGATTAGATATTTTTTAGCGATCTCAAATTTTTCCTGCGGGGTGTAGGAGCTAAGCTCGATAAACTCCATCCTATCGCGAAGTGCTGGTGGTATGGCGCTCACGTCGTTTGCCGTCGCAACGAAAACGACCTTGCTCAGGTCGATATTAAAATTTAAATAATAATCCCTAAATTTGTTATTTTGCTCAGGATCCAGGATCTCCAGCAGTACAGCGGTCGGGTCGCCGCGAAAGCTCCTGCCGACCTTGTCGATCTCATCTAGCACCACGACGGGGTTCATCTGTTTTGCTTCGATGAGCCCTTGCACGATGCGGCCTGGCATAGCGCCTATATATGTACGGCGGTGACCTCTTAGCTCGTTTACGTCCTCAAGTCCGCCAAGTGCGATCCTAACTAGCTCGCGCTTTAGCGCCTTTGCGATGGAGTTTGCCAGACTCGTTTTACCAACGCCCGGAGGCCCCGCAAAGCACAAGATCGCGCCGTTGTTTACCTTGCCCGCGACACCTCGCAGCTGCAAAAGCTCGCGCAGAGCAAAATACTCCTCTATCCTATCTTTTGGTCTTTCAAGCCCGTAGTGATCGGCATTTAGCTGCTTTGCGACCTCTTGTACGCTTAGTTTTTTATTTGCCGTATTTTCAAACGGTACTTCGATTACCCAGTCCAGATAGCTTTGTATCGTGTTTGCGTCGGCAGAATCAGGATGCATGCGAGCCAACTTGTCGATTTGCTTTTTTATCTCCTTATACGCGTCCTCGCCCATAAATTTTTTCTTAGCTTCCAGTTTTTTGCGGTACCCCTCGATCTCCTCCTCGCGGCTCGTGTCGGAGCCGAGCTCTTGTTGGATCTGCTTTAGCTGCTCTTTTAGGAAATACTCCTTATTTACTTTATCTATCCTTGAGTGGACTTTGTTTTTTATCTCGCGCTGGAGTTTATTCGCCTCGATTTCCTCGATGACGTAGTCGATGAGTTTTAGCAGCTTTTGCTCCAAATTTTCCTCGATAAAAAACTCGTACGCCGTCTTTTTCTTTAGCCTTAGCGAGCTTAAAATCAGATCACAAACGCGGCTAGGCTCGGCGCTCTCCTCTATCGTTTTTAAAAGATCAGGCGGGAAAAAGTGGCTAAGCGCGGCCAAATCGCGCACCTTTTCGCGAAGTACGGTTAGTAGTGCGTCGCTTTTAGTATTTTCGGGTCTTTTTTCGTGCAGTACGTCTACGACCGCTCGCAGCGGCTTTGAAGCGACTTTTGAGACTATACGACCTTTGCTAGTGCCTTGAAATAAAATTTTTACCCTACCGTCTGGCAGCGGCACTCGCCTCATCACGGTGCCTATGACGCCGGCGTCGTAGATGGAGTCAAATTCTGGCGGGCGTTCGTTTTGCGCTTACGTCGGTACGACTAGGATGGGACTCTGTGACTCGAGAGCCAAATTTAGCGCTTCGATATTTTCCTCGTCGCTTAAAAAAAGCGGCGTGATCATAAAAGGATACAAAAACAGCTCGTCTTCTACGATGACGGGTAGCTGCGCAGGGAACATTTTTGATTCGTAAATTTGCAAATTTAGCTCCTATTCAAACATTTTTCTATACCAAGGAAGCTGCGGAAGCACGATATTTGCGTCGTTTAGCGGTGAAGCCTGAACCTTTTCTTTATAAATTTGCGCCGACTCATCCCTGCCCGTGCGCTCGTAAAGATCGGCTATCTGCACGTCTAGGTTGTAGATCGCGAGCTTAAATTTAACCAGCATAGTTTCGATCAATGGGCGATACTGCGTGTTTGGGTAGATGTAGAGAAATTTTTCTATCTCGGCGATGCTGTCTTGCATTAGCTTTTGGTTGCGATTGGGTTGCGAGAACGAGTCAAAATTCGCTTTTATTTTTAAATACTGCGCAAATTCGCTCCTAGGGCCGTTGTCACCGTATCTTTTGAGGTATTCATCGAGGTAAAAATTCGCCATCAGATACTCTTCGTCGTTAGCGTGAGCTTGAGCTAGTATCAGTAAAATTTGCTCCAAAAGCGGGCTAGCTACGTGCTCGCTAGACATCGCCGTATAGTGTTTGTCGGCGCTTTCTAGGTCGCGATTTTTGATATCGCCGATGATCTCGGAGTACCATTGATCGGGCGTTAGATTATAAAGCTCGGTGTATTTGTCGGCACAACCGCCGATTAAACAAACAAAAAAAATCGCAGATAAAAATTTGATCAAATTTTTCATACGTTCCCTTAAATTTAAATTTTTCAGACGGTTTATTTTACCATTGTTTTTGTTGCTTTTGGGTAAATTTCGGTTTTATTTATGCTTAAAAATAGAAAAATTTGGGTACAATTGTCTAAAAAGTAAATGTATAATTAAGGAGACGTATATGGTTTTTCAGGTTAAAAGCCCTATTTTGGGCTTTGAACATATCAAAAGCTACGAGCTAAAAGAGCTTGATCAATTTTTCGTAAAGCTTCAAAGCAAGGACGATGAAACGTCTTTTACCGCGATAAACCCATACGCTTTGAGAAATTACGAATTTGAAATACCTACGTACTATCAGGAGCTAATGGACATAAAC
>CAURMS010000035.1:0-9861 GCA_963526085.1 uncultured Campylobacter sp.
AGCGAACGGGCGTAGTTGCGGCTGGCGAGCGCTCTTTCGTCTAATTCGTAGACGGCTTTGCCTAGTAGTTTTTCCGCGTCTCTTACGGCGCTTGCCATCTGTTTAAATTCATCCTCGTCCAGACTAAACGCCTCGTCCACGCTTCGCACCTCTTTGTTTAGGATAAAATGTTTTTCTACGATGCGAGCTCCAAGGCTCACGGCGACTACGGGCGCTACGATACCTAGAGTATGGTCTGAAAAGCCGACCTCTACGCCAAATTTGTGCCTCATATCGGCAATCGTGAGTAGATTCATCCCCTCAAGCGGAGCTGGGTAGCTAGACGTGCATTTTAAAAGCGCGACGTTTTCGTTGCCGCACTCTTTGCAAATTTGTACCGCGTCTTTAATCTCCCGCAGGGTGGCGATGCCGGTCGAGATGACGACGGGTTTGCCTTTTTTAGCTATGTGCCGTATAAAATCGTAATCGGTTACCTCAAAGCTAGCGATTTTGTAAGCAGGCGGGTCAAAGCGCTCCAAAAAATCGGCGTCGTCGTTGCTAAACGGGCTTGAAAAGCAGATTAATCCTTCGTTTGCGGCCGTTTTAAAAAGCGTTTCGTGCCACTCGCGCGGAGTTAAGGCTTTTTGATAAAGGCTATATAAATCATACCCGTCCCACAGCCCGCCGCGTAGCATAAAATCCTCTTTTTTGGAATTTAGCGTCAGGCTACCCGGCGTGTATGTTTGCAGTTTTATGGCGTCGGCTCCCGCGCGTTTGGCCGCCTTGATAGTTTCGACGGCAAGTTCTAAGCTGCCTGAGTGATTTGCCGAGAGTTCGGCGATCAAAAGAACCTTTTCGTTCGTATCGAAATTTGCTATTTTCATAAATTCGGCTCCGAAATTTTAGTTTGATTTTATCATAAAATTTGCCCCGCTAGGCTATAATCTCCCTAAAACAAGGAAAAAAATGGACGCCAAAACCATCGCCGTCATCCCCGCTCGCGGCGGCAGCAAAAGAATCCCGCGAAAAAATATAAAGCCTTTTTGTGGTAAACCGATGATCGCTTATAGCATAGAAGCGGCGATTAGGGCGGGGATTTTTGACGAGATTATCGTCTCAACCGACGACGAGGAGATAGCGGACATCGCGAAAACCGCGGGCGCTAGCGTGCCGTTTATGCGCCCAAAAGAGTTAAGCGACGATTTTACCGCGACGGGCGCGGTTGTAGAGCATGCGATAAAATTTTTGCAAGCAAGAGGCGATAGGATAAAATTCGTCTGTACGATTTACGCTACCGCGCCGCTGATAGACGAATTTTACATTAAACTAGGCCTTGAAAAGCTACGCGCCTCAAATGCTAAAAACGCCTTTTCGTGTACTTCTATGCCGTTTCCCATCTGGCGGACGTTTAAGATCGCTAAGGACGGGCGATGCGAGATGTTTTGGCGAGAAAATTTCGCCAAACGAAGCCAGGATTTAGAGGAGGCTTATCAAGATGCGGGGCAGTTTTACTGGACGAATTTGGACGCGCCTTCGAGCGATGAAATTTTTTTCGGGCGAGATAGCATAGCGATCGTTTTGCCGCGCCACTTGGTGCAGGATATCGATACGCCGCAAGACTGGATAAGGGCAGAGTTTTTATACGAAGCGGTGCAAAAATCAAGGGAAAAAGCATGAGAAAAAAACGGCTAGAAATCATAAATTTCGTAAATTTAAGCGACGAGAAGTACCGAAAAATCTTAGAATATAGAAATCAAGAATATGTTAGAACCGTATCAAATTCGCCCGAGCCTATCACGGTTAAGCAGCACGAAGCCTACCGCGAAGCGCTAAAAAAGCGCGATAAATTTTTTGCGTTTTTGATAACGTGCGACGGTAAGGACTACGCGGTGATAAATTTTAAAAAGCTTGACGACGGGTCGTTTTATCTGGGGTATTATCTGACTGACGAGCTATATAAATTCGAAGGCGGAGGCATAGCCGTGCATAACTGCATGATGTACATATGCGACCGGCTAAAAATCAAGCTTATGTCTTACGATATAAAGCCCGAAAATAGCAGGGTTTTTAGAGTCGGTCAAGGCGGCGAAGACATAGCCGTTAGCGGCAGTAGCGAGGCTTTACACCACCTAGTTAGGCTATACGGCTACGACGATGAACGCGTAAAAAATAGCAAATCCGCAAAATTATTTAACAAAATTTATGAGATAAAAGAGGGTGATTTTAGCTAAAAATCGGTAATCATCGTATCGCAAAAATCTAATTTGCCAAGACTCGTTACGATAGAGGCGTAGTTTAGCCCCGCGCCAAAACCCGCCAGCATACATTTATAAATATCGCCGCTCGTCATCTGCTCTTTGGCGTTATGAGCGATACAAACGGGGATCGTGGAGCTGTTTGAGTTACCGTAAAAAGTAACTACGTTGCTAGGCGCTTTTTGGCTTGAAACACCTAGTTTTTGAGCTAGTTTATCGACCATAAATTTATTCGGCTGATGAAAAAAATAATAATCCAGCTCGTCTTTATCCGCGCCCGCGTAAGCTAGGCTTTGGACGATATATTTAGGCACGTTTTGCATTACGTATTGAAACACCGCCTGTCCGTCCATATGAATGCGTTGCAAGCAGTCGCGATTGCCGTATTTGGAGCTTGAGAATTTAGCTTTTTCCTCGTTCGTCGGCTTTCTAAAACCCATCGCCGGAAATACCAGCGCATCGTAGTCCTTAGCATCCGTTACGCAGTGGAAAAACGCGTCGTTTTCACCGTTTTCTACGACGGTAATACAAATAGCGTCACCTGCTAGCGGATAGCTGCTAGTGTCGCTTCTGTCGGGATTTTTGCACAAAACGTCGCCCGTTATCAGGACTACTTTTTCGACGTCTTCGTTATTTAGTAGCATAAAGGCTTGAAATAATCCGTTGATAAAGCCGGCGCATTGTTGATTCGTATCCATGCAAAAAATTTCTGGGCTTAAATTTAGTTCGCCGGCGATTAAATTAGCGGTCGCCGGCATTAAAAAATCAGGCGTCGTCGTAGCCACTACGAGCGCGGAAATTTCCTCTTTTTTCAGCAGCCCTTTTTCAAAAAGGCGGTTTAATCCGTAGGCCGCCACTTGGGACAAATATGTCTCGTCTTTAAAAAATCTGTGCCTGTCGTAACCCATCGTATTTTTTAGCTTTAAATTTTGCTTTTGCGAGAGCGAGTTAAATTTCATATCGTCTTCGAATTTATACTCCGTCTGCGGAAGCAAAGCCAAAATACCGCTGATTTTTTTACCGAAAAATTTAGTTTTCATTAGACTTTTGCGCCGCTTTTAACGATTAAATTTTCTATGGCTTCGATGCTGCCGAAATTTTCGGGCAAGATATCGCCGCCGTCTATTTTTACGCCGAATTTTTCTTCTAAATCCGTAACTAACGTAAGCACGTCAAAGCTATCTAGTATGCCAGATTCGATAAAATTTTCATCGCCCGCGAAGTCGTATTCCGGTCTAATATCTACTAAAATTTCTCTTATTTTTTCTTTCATATCGTCTCTTTATCTAAAATTTCCGCCGTCTATGAAGTAGTTTTCGCCTACGATATACCTAGCCGCATCGCTTAGCAAAAATATCGCCGTATTCGCCACTTCTTGCGGTTCTAGCAACCTGCATATATCAGACGTCGTGTACGGGTCTTTTTCGTCGTTTTTTAGGTCTCTAAAAATTTGCGTATCTTTTACCATTTGAGTTAATACGCCGCCGACTATGACCGTGTTTATACGCATTTTTCTTTTTACCAATTCCAAAGATAGCGGCTTAGCGATAGCGTCTAGCGAGGCCTTACTGATGATATAAGCAATTTGCCCTTTTAAAAACATTTTCGTTACGATGGATGAAAAAAATACCACGGACGCGCCGTCGTCGGAGTTTTGTTTTTTGGATAACTGCTTTACTATTTCAAGCCCCGAAAAGGCGTTTATTTTAAAAATTTTTTCATTCGTCGCGTGGTCTAGCAGTTTAAACGGATATATGGACGGCACTCCCGCAGCGTGGACGCATCCGTTAAATTTAACCCCGTCGAATTTAACGCAGTCTGAAACTAACTGCGCGATCCCGTCTATATCTTGTAAATCGTAAGCGAAAATTTTATGTTTTGCCGGCTCTCTCATCATGGATAGCGTCTGTTTTAGCCTAGCCTCGTCTCTGGCTACCAACACTACGCTGGCGCCTAGTTCGCTAAGCCTGACGGCTATTTGCCTACCGATACCCGAGCTTGCTCCCGTTACTAAAATTTTTTTATCTTTGAAATTTATCATACCAGATAGCCTCTGACGTCAAAATGCCTGCCGTAAACACCGCTTGAACTCTCACTTAGCAAAAATGCGATCTGTTTGGCTAAAATTTCAGGGTCGATCGCGCCTGTTTGCATCATGGCTACTAGCTCTCGCTCTCTTTGGCTAGGCTCTTTATCGCTTTGCACGACGGCGGGGCGGATGGAGTTTATCCTGATACCTTTGGAGTATATCTCTTTTGCGATCGCGGGCAGAGCGTTATCCATCGCCGCTTTTGACGCGCCGTAGGCTATTTGCCCCTTGTCCGCTCCTAGCGACGCGTAGTTTGAGACGGCTACTATGCTGCTTTTTGCGTTATAAATTCCTTCGCTAGCAAAAAACCTAACAGCCTGGATAAACGCGAAGAAATTCTCCGTCATAGCGTCTTGTAAAAGCTCTAACGAAGTATCCGCCAAAGGTGCGGTTAAATTTTTATCTACGGCGTAAACCAGTCCATCAAGCTTTAAGCCGTCGAAATTTACGACGTCTCGTATAAAATTTTTGATTTTTTCTACATGGCTAGCGTCAAAGACTATCGCGCGACCGTCGCTTAAATTTAACAAAACCTTATCCAAAGCGCGTTCGTCCTTGTCGCTTACGACGATTTTGGCGCCCGACTCGCTTAAAATTTTAGCCGCCGCGCCGCCTATGACGCCGCAGCCCATTATCAGTATTTTTTTATTTTTTAGATTTAGCATTAGCTTCGAGTACTTTTGATCTACCCTCATCCCACGTGATATCGGTTTGGATGATAGGTAAAATATCTTTCGGACTTATATAGGCGTCCGCCACGCCTAGCGAGAGTCCTATGCCAAAGCCCGACATTATGACTTTGACACTCTCGTTGCCGTCCTTGTCGCCGTAGTAGTCGCACATGGCGTTTGGTACGCTAGCCGATGAGGTGTTGGCGTATCTTTCAAGGCTTAGGCGCAATTTGTCTTGCATTTTTATTTTTTTAGCTATCGTATCTAGCATAGATTTGTTTGCTTGATGAAGCAGTACCGAGTCGTAGTCCTCTGCAGAGGACTGAAATTTTTCAAAAAACGCCTTAAATAGCTTCGGGACTTTGGTTATACTAAAAGAAACTACGGCCAGCCCGTCCATATGCAAAGACATATCGAATTTCGGGTACCCGGCGTATGCGTATCTTGACCCATGACAAGCTCCGATAGCTTTAAACCCATCGCCCATAGATTGCAGGGCAAATCTAAGCCCTTCGTTTCCTTCGTCGTATTCGATTAGCGTCGCGCTCCCGCAGTCTCCAAAAAGTAGGTCGTTTAAGTCGCCGAACATATTAGTCGTGACGCCGTTTATTCCAAATATGCTAGGTTCGGTTACGTCGCCCGCCAATAAAAGAACTTTTTTTAGGTATCCGCTTTGTAGCATCGACGCGGCAGTATGCAAGCCGAAAATATAACCCGAACAACCCAAATTTATATCGTAGGCTATACATTCCTGAGATAGGTCTAGTCTATATTGCAGCGTTATCGCCGTAGCTGGTACGTTATAGTCGGGACTTTGCGTTACTAAAATAACCGCGTCTATCTCGTCTCTTGAAATGTTTTTTTTCTTGATTATCTCCTCTGCCGCGGCAAAGCATAGGTCAGACGTTATCGTTTTATTGTTTTTGCTATAAAATTTTTGCTTGATGCCCGTATCTTTTACGAATCTCTCTACGCTTTCTTTACCAAATTTTTTATAAAAATCTTCAAGCGCGAGTTTGTCTTTCGGCACGGCGCAACAAACCGCAGAAATTTTTACGTTTTTAATGTGATCAAACGCCATTATTTCATACTATCTAATATATCTTGGATTGTTTTGAAATTTCTTATATCGTTAGGATTTGCCGTCACGCCGAAGTGCTCGTCCATCATAACGACGTAAGAGATAGCCGCGAGCGAATCCCACTCTTCAAGCTCTTCAAGCTTGGTTTCCGGAGTAAAATCGCTTACCTCAAGCTCTAAAAGCTCGGCTATTAGGGCCATTTTTTCGTTTGTATCCATCTTAAATCCTCCTTAAAATTTTAGCTTGATTTTAACTAAAATACACTAAAATCAAGCTAAAATTTGAATCACCTCAAATAAGGTAAAAAATGCAAAAAAATATGCTGTCCTACTTGCAAAATTCAGCTTTAAGGTTTCCTCTTAAAACGGCGATACGAGATGAAGAGGAGAGCGTAAATTTTAGCGAGCTAAATTCGCAGGCAAAGGCGATCGCCGCGCATTTTCAGAGCTTAAATGTAACCAAAAACAGGCCCGTGGGCATACTTTTGCCAAAAAGCGTAAAAGCTATAAAATGTTTTTTAGGGACGCTTTATAACGGTTGCTTTTACGTACCGCTAGACGTCAAAAATCCCGCGTCTAGACTTGAAACTATCATCAAAAATTTAAATCTCGAATTTATCGTTACCGACGCGAAATACGCCCAAATTTTAAAAAATTCGGGCGTAAATTTAATCATCTTTGACGAGATAAATTTAAATGGCGAGGATAAATTCGATCGGGCGAATTACGAAAATACGATCGATACCGATCCTCTTTATATCATAAACACTTCGGGCTCCACCGGTACGCCAAAGGGTGTAGCAATCTCGCACAAAAGTGCTATAAATTACATCGAGTGGGCATGCGAGACGTTTAATTTTAAAGACGATTTAAAAATCGCGAGCCAAGCTCCGTTTATTTTCGACAACTCCGTGCTTGATATTTATTTGACGCTAAAAACGGGTTCTACACTATTTTTGATACCGCAAGAGCTTTTTACGTTTCCGATTAAAGTAGTGGAATATTTGGAAAAAAATGAGATAAATTTTATATTTTGGGTGCCTTCCGTCCTGACAAATATTGCTGCGCTGGATTTGTTAAAAGGGGTAAATTTAAGCCTTAAATTTATAATTTTCGCAGGCGAAGTCATGCCCGTAAAAACGATGAATTATTTCAAATCTCGTTTTAAAAACGCCGTTTTGGCAAATTTGTACGGACCTACGGAAACGACCGTCGATTGTGCGTATTATGTTGTCGATCGCGATTTTAGCGACGAGGAGAGTTTGCCAATAGGCTATCCTTGTAAAAATACCGACGTCTTTTTACTAGATGAAAACGACGCGCTAGTAACGGCGCGAAATACGCTAGGCGAACTTTGCGTGCGTGGCGTCTCGCTAGCTCTTGGATACTACAACGATTCGGTTAAAACCGCTAGCGCTTTTACGCAAAATCCGCTAAATCTCGCATATCCCGAGCGAATCTACCGCACGGGCGATCTAGCCTACTATAACGAGCGCGGCGAGCTAATGTATAAAGGCCGCAAGGACTTTCAGATCAAGCACATGGGGTACCGTATAGAGCTGGGCGAGATAGAGACGGCTGCCTTGTCTCTTAGCGGCGTAGATAGCGCGTGCGCGCTGTATGATGGGGCTATCGCGCTAATTTATACTTCGCAAGCCGCCGCTTCGCAAAGAGAAATTCTGCTAAATTTAGGCAAAATTTTACCTAAATATATGCTGCCGACACGCTTTATAATGCTTGATGAGATGCCGCTAAACGTAAACGGCAAGATAGATAGAAACAAACTAAAAGAGCTAATAAAGGATCAAAAATGAAAATAAAAGACAGCGATTTTAAAGAGCTCGTAGACGCACTTTTTGCCACGCAAGAGGGCGAATTTAACCATATCTACGAACAAGAAAAGATAGAGCGGTTTAAGACGCTTTGTAAAGATAAAAAGTTAATTATTTTAGGCACTGGCTATTATCTAAAAGTATTGCCTAAATTTTTAAAACTAACCTACGGCGTAGATATTTACGGCGTATACGACTGGGTAGCCCAAAGAGATAGCGGCGAGGGGATATTTGCAAACTGCAAAGACTACGATTATCTAGACTTGCAAAAGTATGACAAATATAAAGACAAGGCTAAATTTATATCCAAAGAGGAATTTTACGCAGATCCTGAAAATACCGTCGTTTTTATAAATAGCGAGTCTTTTTTATATATGCCTTTTTTCCTTTACTACAATGGATTTAAGCATTATTATAGTATGAGGTGCTTGGGTAAAAATTTATTGTCCCAGAGCGTGCTAAATAAAAAGGCTACAGAATTTGCGATGTATGACATCAACGAACTAAACCACGTCTTTACGACGCCCGAAATTTCTCGTATAGTTACGCTTTATAATCTTCTTAGCGACGAGAAATCAAAAGAGGTTTATAAGGCGGTTTTAAAATTTAAACTCACCGAGGACTATACTTATTTGATAAACGTAAAAGACGACGTTAAAAAGCAGTATTTCGACGAAGTAGTGAAATTTAGCGACGAAGAGGTTTTCGTAGACTGCGGCGGATATACGGGAGATACGATAGAGGCGTTTTTAAAAGCCGTGGATAATAAATTTAAGCATATTTATAGCTTTGAGCCCGACGAGCGAAATTTTAAAATTTTAACTAAATACGTAGAAGGTCTTGAACAAAAAGATAAGATTAAAGCGATAAAGGCGGGAGTTTATTATAAAAGCAGCGTCTTTTACTTACAAGGCGAAGAGATGGCGATAGCATGCACCAGTGAAGCCACCGATAGAAAGGTGGAGGTATGCGCCATAGACGACGTAGTAAAATTTGCGCCGACTTATATAAAAATGGATATAGAGACATTCGAGACATACGCGTTGCTAGGCGCGATGGAGAGTATCGTCAAATATAAGCCTAAGCTTGCCATAAGTATATATCATAAATTCGACGACCTTTGGAATATACCGCTACTCTTAAAGCAGTGGGTTAGCGAGTATGATTTGTATATCAGGCACTACGAATGTTATCAAGCCGAGACCGTGGTATACGCCATACCGAGGGATCAAAAATGAAAATAAAAGACAGCGATTTTAAAGAGCTCGTAGACGCACTTTTTGCCACGCAAGAGGGCGAATTTAACCATATCTACGAACAAGAAAAGATAGAGCGGTTTAAGACGCTTTGTAAAGATAAAAAGTTAATTATTTTAGGCACTGGCTATTATCTAAAAGTATTGCCTAAATTTTTAAAACTAACCTACGGCGTAGATATTTACGGCGTATACGACTGGGTAGCCCAAAGAGATAGCGGCGAGGGGATATTTGCAAACTGCAAAGACTACGATTATCTAGACTTGCAAAAGTATGACAAATATAAAGACAAGGCTAAATTTATATCCAAAGAGGAATTTTACGCAGATCCTGAAAATACCGTCGTTTTTATAAATAGCGAGTCTTTTTTATATATGCCTTTTTTCCTTTACTACAATGGATTTAAGCATTATTATAGTATGAGGTGCTTGGGTAAAAATTTATTGTCCCAGAGCGTGCTAAATAAAAAGGCTACAGAATTTGCGATGTATGACATCAACGAACTAAACCACGTCTTTACGACGCCCGAAATTTCTCGTATAGTTACGCTTTATAATCTTCTTAGCGACGAGAAATCAAAAGAGGTTTATAAGGCGGTTTTAAAATTTAAACTCACCGAGGACTATACTTATTTGATAAACGTAAAAGACGACGTTAAAAAGCAGTATTTCGACGAAGTAGTGAAATTTAGCGACGAAG
>CAURMS010000036.1:0-9685 GCA_963526085.1 uncultured Campylobacter sp.
GAGGATTTGTCACGGTCAAATTTTGCGAGATTTCAACCTTGCCCTTTGCGACGTCGGCCTGGATTTTGTTTTTCAAACTTACGCTAACGCCCACGGGATAGGATATCTTGACCTGTTTTGGGTCGCATTCGAATTTCAAATCAAGCTTTTGAAAATTTTTAACTTCAGCCTTGTTCATTTTCTTTTTCAGCTCGTCGATTTGCTTTTTGGTTTGCGAAATTTGAGCTAGATTTTTTAGCACGGCTTCGTAAAATTTATCGCCATCGGCGTCCAAATTTGCGACGCTTTGCTCTTTAAAGGCTGGGAAGTTATTTAAAAAAGCATTTTTGGAGTTTAGCGCGTCTAGCTTGTCGTTTAGCTCCTCAAGCTCTTTTTCGTTTTGCTTAAATTTTGCGTAGGCCTCGTTTTATGCGGGCTTTGCTTCGTTTAAATTTATGCTCACAAGCTCGCACGATGCGGCCACGTCGATGTCCTCAAGCTCGACGAAATCGGGCAAATTTAAGCTAAATTCGCTTTTTTGGTTGGTGAAATTTTGATGGATAAATGAGGCGTTTTTGTAAATTTCTATCAGGTTGCTTTCAGCGCTCGCTATCAGGGCAAACGCCGAAACTAAGGCTATTTCTCTCATTTTCTCTCCTTTGGATGATTTTAAGAGATTATAGCCTTACAAAGATAAATTTTAGCCTAGCAAGATGATCGTGAAAATAATCAATACTAGAATTTGTATCGCGATAAAGGGCACCACGCCGCGGTAGATGTCGGAGGTCTTAACTTCGGCCGGAGCCACGCCTTTTAGATAAAAGAGGCTAAAGCCAAACGGCGGCGTGAGGAACGAAGTCTGTAAATTCATCGCGATAACGATGGCAAAATAGAGCGGATTTATGCCTAAATTTACGGCTATCGGCGCCAAGATCGGTAGCACGATATACGAAATCTCGACGAAATCTATAAAAAATCCGAGCGCAAAAATCGTAATCATAGCTAAGATGATAAAGCCCCATTTTTCGCCAGGCAAATTTGACATCACTTCCTCAACGATCTGGTCGCCGCCGGTGTAGCTAAACACCATCGAAAACGCGGTCGCGCCGATAAGGATAGTAAAGACGACGGCCGTGGTTTTGACGCTCTCTTCGAGCGCTTCTTTTAGCATTTTAAACGAAAAAGTTTTGTAAAAAACGGAAAGCAAGATCGCACCCACACAGCCAAACGCCGAGCTCTCCGTTGGTGTAGCGATACCCTCAAATATCGAACCAAGCACTAGCACGACGAGCACCAACGGCGGTAAAATCGCAAGGATAGCGTTTAAAATTTGCTTTGATTTAGGCACGTCGCTTTCGACGACGACCGGCGGCGCATAGTCCTTTTTCACGTAAGAGATGATAAGGATATAGGCTATATAAGCGCCAACTAGCGCAAGTCCCGGATATATCGCCTCGCGGAAAAGATCGCCCACAGGCACCGTAAATACGTCGCCCAGGATAATTAGAACGATCGAAGGCGGGATGATCTGCCCAAGCGTACCCGAAGCGCAGATAGTGCCGCAGCCTAGAGCTTTGTTGTAGTTGTACTTTAGCATAACGGGTAGGCTCATAACGCCCATAGCTACGACGCTAGCGCCCACAACGCCAGTAGATGCGGCTAGCAGCGCGCCCACGAGCACCGTGCTAATCGCCACGCCGCCACGAATCTCGCCGAATAAGAACGCCATAGACTCGAGCAGCCTCTCGGCTAGCTTGGTCTTTTGCAAAATAATGCCCATAAAAACAAAAAGCGGTACGGCGATGAGGATTTTGTTTTCCATTATCGAGTAGATGCGGTAAGGCATAAAGTTAAACGTCTCTTTAAATATCTCAAGCCCGCCTATAAAGCCGTTACCGTCGCCAAAGCTCTCGACCATACCGCCGATGAGTCCGAAAATAACGGCTATCGCGCCAAAGGTAAATGCGACGCTAAAGCCGATAGCAAGCATAAAAAGCGCGGCTAAAAACATTACGATGCCGGTCATTTTTCATCTCCTTGTTGCGCTGTTTGGTTTAAATTTGCGTCAAATTTGCCAGCCTCGCTTAAATTTGAACGAGCGTCCAGATAGACGTTTAGCCACTTTATAAAGTAGCCGACGCTAAAAAATATAAGTAGCCAAAAGCTAAACGGGATAAAGGCCTTGATAATCCAGCGATACGGCAGACCGCCAGGATCAGCGCTACCCTCGTCGCTCTCATACGCCTCTACGACGTAGTCCCAGCTCAGCCACGCAACCAAAAGCGCAAGCGGCAGGATAAAAAGGATAACGCCCGCCATATTTATGAGCGCCCTTTTCTTTACGCTCATCTTTTCGTAAAATATATCCACTCGCACGTGCGTATCGTCTTTTAGCGCGTAGCTCATGCCAAGCAGGATGATGACGCTAAAAAAGTGCCACTCAAGCTCTTGGAGGCCTACGTTGCCGTATTTGAAAAAATATCTCGCCGTGACGTTAAAAAAAACGTCCGCGATCATCAAAAACATCACAAAGATACAGACGTAGCCCACGACGTTGCCGACTTTATCGAAAAACCTCTCAACTTTTTTTAAATTTCGTTCCATTTAACTCCCCAAAATTTGTCTTATCATTATCGCTAATATACAAATCGGCGCGACGAATCGCAGTAAAAAATACCAAATTTCAAAAACCGCCCTACCCATATACGGCAAAAATAGCTCCTCTAGGCTGCCTCTTTTCATCTCGTAGCCGACAAATACGGCGATCACGATACCGCCAAGCGGCAGCATGATATTTGAGCTAAGATAGTCTAAAACATCAAAAAATCCCTTGCCAAAAAACGTGAGTGCGTCTTTAAATTCGGTAATATTTGAAAGCGCGCAAAGCGTACCCAGGCAATAAACGCAAACGCCCACGATCGCAATCGCGCCTAGGCGAGGGATCTTAAACTCGTTTATGAGATAAAAAACGAGTGGCTCGACCATCGAGATAGCCGACGTAAGCCCCGCAAAAATAAGTGCGGTAAAAAACGTAAAGCTTAAGACGTTTCCCATCGCTCCTAGCTTAGCAAACAGCGTAGGCAGCGATATAAACGCAAGCCCTACGCCCTGGCTAGGCTGCTCGCCGTACTCAAAAACAAAGGTAAAAACGATGAGTCCGATGACGACGCTAACGATGATATTTAGCGCGACGACATAGAGCGAAGATGTGAAAAGATTTGTCTTATCGTCTAAACTTACCGAATACGTCGCGATCGCTCCGATACCAACGCACATCGTAAAAAACGCAAGTCCCAGCGCCACAAAAACAGCCTCACTCGTGATCTTAGAAAAATCAGGCACCAGCAAAAACTCCGCCGCCTGCGAAAATCCGCCCATCTGCATCGAGTAAATAAGCATAAAAATAAGCAGTAAAAAAAGCGTCGGCAAAAGCCATAAATTTATGCGCTCGATGCCGCCTTTTATGCCCTTTGAAAGGATGAAAAAGTAGGCCGCAAACGCGATGCTAAAGTATAAAATTTGACCCAAGATATCAGAGCTTATAAATTTGCCAAAGTTTTCGCCCGAAACCGCGATACTTTGCGGAAGCTCGCCAAGAGATAAGACCGAGTACCTAATAACCCAGCCGATGATAACCGTATAAAACGACGCCACCAAAACGCCGGTTATCATTATGACGCCCGCGTATCCCCAAATTTTGCCGTTTTTAGGAGCGAGCGAGCGAAAGGCGTTAACGGGATCGGCGTTTGAAATTTTACCCATCGCCATCTCGGCAAAAAATATGCTAAGCCCGACCGCAACGGCAAAAACAAGATACAAAAGCACGAACGCAGAACCGCCGTTTGCGCCGACCATGTATGGAAATTTCCACGCGTTGCCAAGCCCGATAGCAGCGCCCACGATGGATAGTATAAATCCGATTTTAGAAAATTTATCGCTTGCCACGCTTAGCCCCTTAGCGCATTTATCGTGATGATGACGATGCTGATGGGAGCGACAAATCTAATCATAAAATACCAAATTTCAAATACGGCCCTGCTCATATACGGCCCAAAAAGTATGTAAAGCGCGTCTTTTTTGATCACAAAGCCGACGAAAATCGACACCGTGATGCCGCCAATTGGCATGATGATATTTGAGCTGAGAAAATCAAGGCAGTCAAAGAAGCTCTTGCCAAAAAATACCAAATTTTCTTTAACGCCATCTATGCTTGAAAGTATGCACAAAATGCCCATGCAGTAGATAAAAGCGCCGATTAGCGCGAGGGCTTTTTTACGAGAAAAGCCAAATTCGCGGATGAGATAGTGCGTGAAAGGCTCCAGCATCGAAATGGCCGAGGTAATGCCCGCAAAAAGCAGAGCCGAGAAAAATGCAAACGCCAGAACGTGTCCGAGCGTACCGAGCTTCGCAAATAGCGTAGGCAGCGAGATAAACACGAGCCCCACGCCCTGACTAGGCGTCGCGCCAAACTCAAATACAAAGGTAAAAATAACAAGTCCCATCAAAATGCCCATCACGACGTTTATGACGACGATGATGATCGAGGAGCTAACCAGATTCGTATTATCAGGCAGCGACGCAGAGTAAACGATAATAACGCCGACACCCAAAGACAGCGTAAAAAACGCAAGTCCAAGAGCGGTGAGAATGCTACTCACGCCTAGTTTTGAAAAATCCGGAACCAGCAAAAATTTAGCCGACTGCACGAAGCCATCCATCGTAAACGAGTAACTAAGCATGATGATAAGCAAGATAAGAAGTGAAGGCATCATCCAGACGTTTACGCGCTCTATGCCGCTTTTTATACCCTTTGAAACGATAAAAATGCAGAGAAAAAACACGATCGTGAAGTAAAAAATTTGTGACGCGGCGTCGTTAGCGTAAAAACTGCCGAAAATTTTCTCCGAAGCCTCCACGTCTTTTGGCAGCTCGGTTATTACCATAACTGCGTATTTTAGTATCCATCCGATGATAACCGTGTAAAAAGAGGCGATGATGATCGCGCCTATCATCGTAAAACCTGCAAATTTCCACGCTTCTTTATGCTTTGGTGCAAGTTTTTTAAAGGCGTTTACTGGGTCTGATTCAGAAAGCTTACCGATAGCTATCTCGCCGAAAAATATCGCAAGTCCGATAAAAAACGTCATAAAAAGATACAAAAGCACGAAGGCTGAACCGCCGTTTTGTCCGACTAGATACGGGAATTTCCACGCATTTCCAAGACCCACCGCAGAGCCCGCGACGGCTAAGATAAAGCCGATTTTAGAAAATTTATCCTGCGCCAAATTTAACCTTAGTATTTAAAATTTCAGAAGCGAGGCTAGCATAAAAAAGCTTTTAAAATTCTAATTTTTAAATAAATTCGTGGAAAAACGAAACATCGCTGAAATTTTTTGTAAATTTGTAGCACTAGCGGCGGCAAATTTGACGAACGGAAAATTTATGAAAATTTTTCTCGGTTTTAAGTAACTCAAAGCTAAATTTTTATAAAATGCGCTCTCAAAGCTTCAAAGTAGGGGTCTGATCCGAAATGGCTTAAATTTACAAGGAGACTTTATGAAAAAAGTTATTTTCTTAATGATGGCTTTTGCTAGTTTCGCGTTTGCGGACGGCGGCGAAATGCTAAAATCTTACTCTGTTCTTGCAGCAGCAGTTGGTCTAGGCCTAGCGGCTCTTGGCGGCGCTATCGGTATGGGAAATACCGCATCTGCGACAATCTCAGGCACAGCTAGAAATCCAGGCGTAGGCAGCAAGCTAACTACGACGATGTTCGTTGCTCTTGCGATGATCGAAGCGCAAGTTATCTACGCACTAGTTATCGCGCTAATCGTTCTTTACGCAAACCCAATGTTTTAATATCGGGCGGGTTCGTCCCGCTCTTTATGTTTTTTAATCCACGTGCGACCTTGGTGGAACGGTAGACACGCTACTTTGAGGTGGTAGTGCCGAAGGGTGTGCGAGTTCAAATCTCGCAGGTCGCACCATTATTCATTTTTCTAAATATTAATCCCCATAAATACGACGTTCAAGCTAAGTCAAAAAGTCAAGCTCCCCTATAAACATAAGGGAATTTGGCCTAAAACTACCTAAATTTGATACCCAAGCCGTTTTTGGGTATCAATTTTTAGGTATTTTCCCTCTAAAAACGAAATTAACGAGCTCTGCGGATATAATTACTTGTGACCAAATCAAAAATAAAGGAGTCACGATGAGACAAAACGCTCTCGTTAGGTCAGCTAAATTTAAAGTTAGCCCAGATGTTGCGATAGAAGAATATCGCCTTGCAACCGGTGTAGATTATGCACGTATAGTTCTAAAAGACAAATTGCTTTTGCAAATTAGAAAAATCTTGAAGTCTGGCCGAATAGCCAAATACGAGAAAGACTTTTACGTTAAAACTGGCGCAACTTCTCGCATAAAAATAGGCCGCTTCCCCGAAATGTCATACGCCGCAGCTTTAGCCGCTAGCGAAAAAGCGCAAAAAGACGGCGGCGAGTTAAAAATAGCTCCGAAAAATGCTCTTCGCGCGGTATTTGACGATTTCCTCAAATTTAAAGGGGGTGGACTTAAAGAAACTACTATCGCCAAAAAGCGAAAAATTTTTAACTCAAAATTAGCCGCGTTAAAAGATATACCGATAACCGAAATATCGCTGCAAGACCTACAAGACGTCGGCTGCGGGGTTCTCGAAAAGGCGACGTATTCGGCATTGGAAGACTACTGTTATTTTGCCAATCAGCTTTTTGACTTCGCGTATGCGCGAGGATATATAGCGCACGACATTTTCCGCGGAGGAAAGCTTGTCGACATTTTCACTCTGCCAAAAAACCGAATTAGCGAATACCCACACATTAAAAACGAAGCCGACTTAAAGGCTTTGTGCAGATATATAGGCGAATATCCGTATACAGGCTCTGTGAGAAACGCTTTAAAATTTGCCTTCGCGACTGCGTTGCGCTCTGGAAACGTGCGAAATCTCCGTGCTAAACACCTAAAAGTCGACGCGAACGGGGAATACTTTTTGAAAATTCCCGCTCACGAAATGAAAGTAGCTGCAAACGGCGATATGTATCTCGGCCTTCCACGCAAGCTAGGGGAATGGCTAAAGGAGAAACAAAAATTCGCAACGAGCAACGGCCTTATCTTCTCGAATATGAACGGAAATCCGCTTTCCGACGCAACGCTCTCAAAAGCCCTTAAATCCTGCGTATTAGAGGAAGTCGAGCCGCTAAAAAGTAATGGCGAAATGCCTTCTCTTGTCTGCCACAGTTTGCGAAAAATATTCTCTACATTTGCGAATTATGAGCGAAAAAAGGGGCGAAACGGGCTAAGCTGGGAGTCCATAGAATGCGTGTTGGGTCACGCTATCGGCGCGAAAATTATCCGCGACTACGACAAGAGCGGGCGAATAGAAGATTTGCAAATAGAGTTAACTCGAAATGCAATAACTTGGTGGCTAGAATACATCGAAGAAAAAGGTTTTAGGTTATGAATTTTATAAAAAGAAGCAGGGTTCGAGCTAAAACTAAGAAAATAGTACTAAACTCAAACCAAGCAGAATTATTCCGTTTTCTTGCTTATATAGGCGTTATAAAATCTGGGTATTTAGCAAAATGAGCTATCCAAACGCATTAATCAACGAAATCGAAACCAAGGAATTACGCGCGGGGTCAAGTTCGACCCCTGCCGTAATTGCCAAAAAAATGAGTGTCGCCCCTTTGCTTCGCGAGCTCCAATTTACTGCGCTAGGCCTTTGTTTGACGGAGAAAAACACGCGCTATCCGCTCCAAAAGGGCGGCCGAGCGTCAAATAAAGAGCTAGCGGAGCATTTAAAAAAAGCCCTAAAGGAGCTTTGCGACTATATAAATTCAATCGGCATTCCTTGCGTCGTGGCGTGGGTTTTCGAGAAACATCAAAACGGCTCGCCGCACATTCACTGTATTCTATTCTTGCATATCGCATTACTCGAGCTAATGATAACCGAAATGTCGCGATATTTGAGCGAGGAAGCAATCACGCCGTATCCAAAAATCTCATATCTGTTAAAAGAAATAGCCCAAACTCACCGTAAACCTAAACCCGTAAAATTTAACCTAACGCGAAAAACTAAAACGGAATATACCGAATACGGCAAATCGACGTATAACTGCGCGAAACAAGCTTATGGCGCGCAACTTCAAAGAAACAGCAACTATCATAAAAGAAACAATGAAAGAGATAGCGGCATACACAAAGAAACACCATACTGGCAAACGCGGCAAAAGACACGCCGCCAACCAAGACGACGTAATCGTATACGACTACGTATATTATCCTACGACAGAGGCCGAGAACAAAGCCCAAGCCCGCGCTCAAGCGCAAAAACCCATAAAAAAAGAAAACAAATCAAAACTTCAAAAACTAAAATTTTCAAAAATCAATCCCGAAACGGGGCAAATAGAGCTAAAAACAAAACATTTAAATATTAACCTAGTGGCTGCAAACGGGGAAAAATACCACGCTAGCGAGAAAATCTACGTCAAGACGGGTGAGGTTATCGAGCTCAAAAGGAAATGCCGCAAGCTCAAAAGCAAAAAGGCTATCAAAACATTCGTCACGGCATACAAAACTATAAAAATCAAGCAAGAGCAACAACGCCCAAAAACGCTTCTTCAGGAGCTAAAGGAGCACAAACGCGTGTTAGAGGCGGACTACGCGCTCGATACCGAATTGGGACTAGCGTACTATGTAAGGAGACATAACGGCGAAATCCCGCCCGACCCGCGCGTAAGAGGGAAACACGAACAATACGTGCTTTGGCGGCTAGAAGAACAACTGCGAATCGACAAGTCGAATATGGCACGTGCGCTACGCCTCAACTTGCCGTTTTGGTCGCCGATTGAGGCTAATCCAAACGGCGAAAACCTCTATTATGAAAAAATGTTTGCCCCTGCGAAAGACCGCCCGGGTGTGTTTTTGCCCGTAGAAGATTGGCTCTTAGACCCGCAGCGCAAAGACATTGTTGAACTTACTGTGCAAATAGATTTTGAACGCCGCAAAGAAAGCAATTACGGCGCAAAAAATTAGCTAAAAAAAGGAGGCCTAAAACAGCAAAAAAATTAGCCCATTTATGGGCGCAAATAGCCCAAACATGGGCAAGTCGTCGAAGCCATCAAACGCAAAAAGTCTCAAAGTATTAAATATCATCACTCATTTTCATATAATTATATGAAAATGAAGCAACTAAAAAGGAGACTAAAATGTCAAACGACAACGAAGCAAAAAAACGCAACGACGCGGCACGCAGGACGCTAGCGAGCCTACTAAATCAGGATAAGGCAATAAACGCCAAAATAAAATCAGCTAAAAGCGAAGCCGAAAAGGCGCAAAAACTAGTCGAAAAACTCGAAAAAACAAAAGAGGAAATAAACGCAAAATTGCAACTACTTTGCGACGCGACTTCGCAGCTAGAACACACGAAATCCGAACCACAAGAAACAACAACCCCCGAACCCGAAATCAACGCCCCATACGGAAGCTACACGGCTTGATATTTTTGCAGACCCTCGCGGTCTGTAAAAATCGTACGCGGAAAGCTTGCTTTCCATAGTACGTATTATTTAAAGGGAAACCCTTTAAACGTCCGCATTTTTCCCACCACAAGGGTGGCAAAAATGAATAAAGTCCCCCAAAAAAGGAGCTATTTTGAAAGATAGAAAAATACGGG
>CAURMS010000037.1:0-9449 GCA_963526085.1 uncultured Campylobacter sp.
TGTCCGCTAGCTCAAGCTCGATCCTAGCGCCGTACGCCTCTATCTTGGCGCGCGCGTTTTGCAGCATCGCAGGCGCGTTATCCACGCCTTTTAGCGCGAGATCGCTTCTTTTGCGCCAAAGAGCTAGCAGCGTCGAGGCGGTCGAGCAGCCAAGGTCTATCGCGCTTGCGCCTTGCGGTAAAATTTGCGCTAAAAAATCGGCAATCAGCTTTTGAGAAGCCGCATAATACGGCACCGAGCGCCCGATCATATCGTCAAACACCGACGCCACGCTCGCGTCAAATTCAAACTGCTTTTTTATCGGCTCTTTAAAGATTTCGTCCTTCACTGCTCGATCCTTTTAGCATTTTCGCCAGCGATATAAAGGTCGCACACGCCAACAAACTCCATCGCCTGCTTGATGTCGATGTAAATTTGACGCTTTAGCTCCTCTAGGCTTTCAAATTTTCGGTTATCGCGCAGCCGTTTGATAAAGCAAACCGCGACGTCGCGGGCGCCCTCGATATTTTCGTTTAGCACGTGCGTCTCGACGCTAAAGTTGCCGTCCGTGCTCGCGCGGTTACCGATAAAAGTAACCGAGCCGTAGGTCTTGTAGCCGATGCGGGTCCTCGTCGCATAGACGCCCTCGCGCGGCAAAAGGTAGCTTTTGATGTCTAAATTTAGCGTAGGGACTAGCTCGCGCGAGCCGATACCCTGCCCCTTTATCACGCGACCTTCGACCGAGTATTCGCGCCCTAGCAGGCGGTTTGCCTTATATATCTCGCCTTGCTTGATATACTCGCGTATAGCCGAGCTGTGCACGCCCATGCCCTCGAAGCAAAACTCGTCTACTACCACCACCTCGCCGTCAAAAATGCGCGCTAAATCATACTTGTCCCACGCTCTACCGCGACCGAACCTAAAATCAAATCCGACGACGATTTTTTGCAGATTTTTAAAATCCCGCTTCAAAAGCGCGATAAACTCCTCGCCGCTAAGCCCTTTTATGCTCTCAAAATCATACAAAAAACACGGATAGCTCGAGTACTCGGCGCGCTTTAGGCCGGGCGTTATGTTGGCCTTGTTTTTATCGATCACGACCAGCCCGCCGTAAACGCCAAGGCGCTTTAAAAGCTCCTTGTGGCCGCGATGCACGCCGTCAAAGTGTCCGATCGCCACGGCCGTGATATTATCTTTTGTTAAAAGCGTAGAAAAATTCGGCATTTCCTTCCTTTCCTTTTACCTCGCATTCGAGCGTTTGGCGCATTATCCAGCCCAAATTTGCCGCCGCAAGCTCAAATTTAGCCCTCGCCTCGCGCACGGCTTTTGCGTCCGTTACGACGCCTTTTTTGTTTCGTTTAGCGCTCCTGCCAACCTCAAACTGTGGCTTAAAAAGTAGGATAATGTCGCAGTTTCCACCCGCTAGCGCGTCGATGGAGGGCAAAATTTCTTTAAGCGAGATAAAACTCACGTCGCAGGTGATGAGATCAAATTTTGGTGCGACGTTTCTGGGGGTGCTGGAGTCAGGCTCGGCACTTTGGATTTTCGGCGCTAAATCTACGCCAGCCAAATTTGACTCGTCCGTCTTGGCTTTAGCCTTCATTAAATTTGACGGCGCAAAAGCTGGTTCGCTTTGTTCATTTAAAAACTCGTCTTGCTGGACAAAATTTGATTTGCCGGGATTAAAATTCGGCTCAATTTGGCTTTTTAAATTTTGCTCCGCGCCGTCAAATTTGCCGTCTGAGAGCGAGCTTTGAAGCCCAACCGCAAACTCGCGTACGTCGGTATTTTCGGCCACTATCACTCGCGAGTCGGTTCGCAAACTTTCATCTAGCTGCGAGCTACCCACGTCTAGCGCGGTAACGCTTTTTACGCCGTTTTGCAGCAAAATCTGCACGAATCCGCCCGTGCTTGAGCCCACGTCTAGGGTGTTTTTGCCTTTGACTTCTAGCGGACAAGCCGCCAAAAAGCTTTTTAGCTTTAGCGCGCCGCGTCCGACGTAGATTTCGCCGACGAGCTCGATCTTTGCGCCGTTTGCCTTTAAATTTTGCTCGCCGCCAGGAGCTTTTTCGCACGCAGTCTCGGGGGCGTCCGCTAAATTTACGCCACGTAAATTTTTAGTTTCCGCTACTGCACTCTTTTCGTCGTCGTCGTTTTTGCAAGCCTTTAAATTTAGCCCGTCCGAGCCGTCAAATTTATCAAATTCGCCCACCTCAAAGCTAGGCTTAGAGCAAATTTGCCCGTTTAGCAAAATCTTACCGTTTTTTATGAGCTCGGCGGCTTTGTTTCGGCTGATATTTAGGCGGCTCGCGGTAAATAGATCAAATCTCAATCATCCGCCTTAGCTCGTCTTCGGTTATCGCCTTGACGCCTAGCTCACGCGCTTTCTCCAGCTTGCTGCCCGCCTCCTCGCCGTAAAGCACGAAGTCCGTTTTCTTGCTCACCGAGCCGCTTACTTTTGCGCCGTTTGCTTCCAAAATAGCCTTAAATTCATCCCTGCTCTTGCTAAGTGTGCCCGTTATCACAAACGTTTTGTCGCTTATCGCGCTTTGCTTTGTCTCAAAACTCTGCGCTTGTGGGCTAACGAAACGCAAAATTTCGTCCAAATTTTGCCTATTTACCTGCATAAACTCGGCATAACTCTCCGCCATCGCCTCGCCAAACCCCTCGATCGCCGCAACCTCGCCAAAGCTTAGCTCTCGCCAGTTTTGCGGGTAAATTTGCGCTATCTTTTTGGCAGCTACCTCTCCGATATGCTCGATACCAAGGCTTGCTATAAAGCTGTGGAGTGCGGGCGTGCGGCTAGCCTCGATGGCGCCGAGCAGATTTGCGATCTTTTTATCCTTAAAGCCCTCTAGCCTCGCCAAATCCTGCGCCGTAAGCTCGTAGATGTCGGCGATTTTGGCGACCAAGCCCGCTTCAAAAAGCTGATTTACGATCGCGTCGCCAAGTCCGTCGATATTTAGGCACTTTTTGCTCGCAAAATGTATCAGCGAATTTATCACGCGCGCCTTGCACTCGAGGTTTTGACACTTGACGAAAACACCCTCGTCTAGCAGCATCGATCCGCACACGGGGCACTCGCGTGGCCGCTCTATCGGAGTCTGCGAGCCGTCTCTGCGCTGCCTGAAGACGCCCGTGATCTTTGGTATCACGTCGCCCGAGCGGATAATGCTGATAAAATCGCCCTTTTGCACGCCTAGGCGCTCGATCTCGTCAAAGTTATGCAGCGTGGCGGACTTTACAATCGCGCCGTCGATATTTACGGGCTCGAGCACGCCCACTGGGGTAACGACGCCGCTGCGTCCGACCTGAAACGCTACGTCAAGTAGTCGCGTGGTCTTTTCGATCGCGGGGAATTTATACGCGACCATAAATTTAGGAAATTTCTCCGTGTAGCCAAGCTCCTCGCTAGCTGCGATACTTTGCACGCGCACCACGAGGCCGTCCATCATAAAAGGCTTGCTGTCGCGCTGCGCAACTAGCTGCTTATACGCATCCTCGATCTGCTCTGCAGTGCGGCAAATTTTAAAAAACTCCTCGCGCTCAAAGCCCTGCGAATAGATAAAGTCCATCATCTGCGAGTAGGTTTCAAGGCCCAAATTTTGCTCGCCGTAGCCCCAAGGCTTAAACCTCAACCTGCGCGACGCCGTCACGGCGCTATCTAGCTGGCGCAGGCTACCGGCGGCTGCATTTCGTGGGTTTGACAGCTGCGGCTCGCCCCTTTGCGCGCGGGCGAAATTTATCTCGTCAAAGTCGTTTTTAGCGATCACGACCTCGCCTCGGATCTCGATCCTGCCGCTATAGGCGATTTGCAGTGGGATGTTTTTGATGACTTTGGCGTTACTCGTGACGTCCTCGCCGATCACGCCGTCGCCGCGCGTGATAGCTCGCACGAGAGCGCCGTTTTCGTAGAGTAAATTTAAGCTCGCGCCGTCAAATTTAGGCTGAAGCGCGAACTCCAGCCCCTCCTTGTCGCCGCGCTTTAGCCACGCCAGCAGCTCCTCAAAACTAAAAATATCCTCCATCGACCACATGCGCGCGCCGTGTCGAGCCTTGACAAAGCCCTCGCTAACCTCGCCGCCGACGCGCTTCGTCGGGCTAAACATCGAGATTTCATCTGGATTTGCTCTCTCAAATTCTAGCACTTTATGATAAAGCTCGTCGTACTCCTCGTCGGTGGCTATGGGCGCGTCGTCGGTGTAGTAGGCCTTCGCCCACGCGTTTAGCGTATCTACGGCCTCTAAATACTCTTTTTTATCCATTTTCCCTCGTTAAATTTGCTTTGCTTACCACGCCGTGAGCTTTCTCATCGCGTTTTCCAGCCTAAGCATCTGCGCATGTTCGGCCACGTCGTGCGTGCGGATGATCTGAGCGCCGTTTCTAAAGGCCTCAAGATGCAGATAGAGGCTACCAGGCAAGCGGTCTTTGATCTCGCTGGGACTATAAAAATTTATGACCGATTTTCTGCTAGCACCAGCTAAAAGCGGCAGTCCAAAGCGCAAAAAATGCTCCAAATTTTTTATCAAAATCATATTTTGCTCCGCCGTCTTGCCAAAGCCGATACCCACGTCCAGCACGATATCGCGGCATCCAAGATCCTGCGCCGCGGCGATCTTAGTCTCGAAAAACTCGTCTATCTCGCCCAGCAAATCATCGTAATGCGGATTATCCTGCATATTTTCGGGGCTGTTTTGCATGTGCATGAGGCAGTAGGTAGCGCCGTAGTGCGCCGCTAGAGTACAAAGGCTAACGTCACCCGTGATATCGTTTATCATTTTAAAGCCGTGATTTAGCGCGTACTCTAGGCAATACGGATCAAAGCTATCTAGGCTAAATATCGCCTTTTCATGCAAATTTAAGCGGTAAATTTCGGCGAGTATCTTTTTAAGCCTAGCAAACTCGATCTCGCGTCCGACGTATTTGCTGCCGGGACGCGAGCTAACTGCGCCCACGTCGATATACTCGGCGCCCTGCTCGATCATCGCTTCGATTTTTTCGATACCGCTTTTTTCGTTCACGCGGCTTGCGGCGTTAAAGCTATCTTCATTTACGTTTACGACGCCCATTATCTGTGCGCGCTGCGGTTTTTTGAAAGTGGATTTTAAAAATTTGGCCAAATTTTTTAGTCCAAAATCTTGAGCAGCCTCTTTTTTGGCAAGCGCAAGAACCTGCGCATCGGTCGCCATCAAAAGCGCGGCCGAATTTGCGCCGCCTAGAATCACGTCGCGATTAGTTACGAGCTCCGCGCCGATGCTTAGCGCATCTTGCTTTAAGATGTTTGCAGCCGGCGAGCGTAAATCTTTAATTAAAAAAAAGTTGATCACCGACTTTTTTTTCATCAAATTTCGCCCCTCGTCGCTAGGACGGATAATCTCGCAAATCTCGTTAAAATCAGTTTGCGGATTGATTTTAAAAATTTTCATCTAAGCCCTTTTTCGTAAATCATGAGAAGTATCGGCGTAAGAAGCGCATGAGTCTTGGTATTTAGCTCCGCTAGGCGCACGGCTTTGAAAAAATACTCAAGCTCATCGGCGTTAAATTTGACCCCCTGCGCCGTAGCCTCGAGAACTATCGCGGCGATTAGCTCTTTTAGGTCGTTTTTGCCAAACTTTTCGGAGCGCTCGAGAGCTGATTTTTCATCGATAAACGCACAAATTTCTTTTAGCTCGAGGCGTTTGTAATCTAGTCCCGTTTTTTCTCGCTGCTTTTTTTCGAGTCTATTTTCAGTAACTAGGCGCGAGCGGACGGTCGGCAGGAGCATATTTTTAGACTCGCAGGCTATGATAAAAAAGATATTTTTAGGCGGCTCTTCGATGATTTTTAATAGAGAGTTTTGAGCCTCGACGCGGAAGTTTTTAGCGCCTAAAACTAGCAGCTTAGGCTCGCTCTCCGCGATGTAGGCCTCGGCGGCGACCTCTTTCGCATTTTCTAGCAAAAAATCATCCGCGAAAAAAAATCTAACCGAATTTACGCCGTAAAGCCCTAAAATTTCCTCTTTTAAGGCTTCAAAATCGCTCGTGATTACGATTTTGCTTCGCATAGATTAAAGCGTTACTTTCGCAAATAAAGCGGCATCTATGCTCTTATCAAAAAGCCTAAACAGTGATAAGAGCTTGATATCTAGAGCGCCGTCGGAGGAGCTGAGATAAAAGCTATTTTGCGCCTGCTCGTCAAAAAGCCACATGTAGCTATCGTCCTTGCCTTTGGCGATCTGCGAGCTTTTTTCGGCGCTTTTGCCGATGTAAAAAAACACGTAGCCGTTTGGAAAAGCAAGGCTAAGCATATCTAAAAGTAGCGAGACTTCCTCTTTTGAGCCGATATTTTCAAAAGACGGATAAAGCGCCTTTAGCGAGAAAAAGGGTAGCACGGGGCGGGCGTTTGTCGGCTTGTTTATATTTTTTAAAAAATACTCCTCAAACCAGCCGCGCTCGCTATCGGTTATCAGAATAAACGCGCGCCCTTCAAGTAAAAATTTAAGCTTCGAGGCGAGCAGAGGCGTCCACTCGGTGCGCCTCTCCTCCATCCAGCTCATCAGCGAGCCCTCCTCGCGGATCGCCTCGAGCGTCCATTTTATAAAATCGCTCATTTATCGAGTTTATAAGCTTCGTGTAGTGCGCGAACCGCTAGCTCGCCGTATTTTTGATCAACGATCATTGAGATTTTTATCTCGCTAGTCGAGATCATTTGGATATTTATACCCTCGTTGGCTAGCGTTTGGAAAGCTAGCGAAGCAACTCCGGTGTGGCTTTTCATACCTACGCCCACGACCGAGACCTTGACTATCTCGTCGTTGTATAAAATTTCCCTAGACGCGCTTAGTTTATCCATGCACTCTTTTGCAACGTGAAGCTCGTTTTGCGGTACGGTAAAGCCCAGATTCGTAGTGCCGTCTTGGCCTACGTTTTGGATTATCATATCTACGTTTATGTTTTTTTCTGCAAGCGCGGTGAAAATTTCAGCCGCGATACCCGGCTTATCCACCACGCCTCTTAAAGTTACTCTAGCTTGGTTTTTATCTAGCGCGATACCGCTTACTAGCACTGCTTCAATACTCTCTTCCTGTGTTATTAGTGTTCCTTCGTTGTGATTAAAGCTACTTCTGGTGACTAAATTTACGTTTAGTTTTTTAGCTAGCTCGACCGAGCGGTTTTGCAGCACTTTTGCGCCTAGGCTCGCAAGCTCTAGCATCTCGTCGTAGCTAATTTTATCTAGCTTTTTGGCCTTTGGCTCTATGCGAGGATCGGTCGTATAAACCCCGTCAACATCGGTGTAAATCTCGCACAGATCCGCATCTAGAGCGCCTGCTATCGCCACGGCGCTAAGATCGCTACCGCCGCGCCCTAAAGTCGTCACGTCGCCCTTTTCGTCTATACCCTGAAAGCCGGCTACTACGATGATCTTGCCCGCCTTTAACTCCTCTTTCATACGTCTAGTGTCTATCGCTTCGATCCTAGCCTTAGTATGCACGCTATCGGTGATGATACCCGCTAGCCTACCGCTTAGACCCACCGCAGGATAGCCTAAATTTATCAGCGCTATCGTTAAAAGTGCGCAGGTAACGCGCTCGCCGGAGCTAAGCAGCATATCCATCGCCACGCCGTCGGGAGCCTTCGTATAATGCTCGGCGTACTCTACCAACTGATTAGTTACGCCGCTCATAGCCGAGACCACGACTACGACGTCCGCGCCGCTTTTTTTAGTTTCTATCACTCTTGCGGCGACGTTTTCTATCCTCTCAAGCGTCCCAACGCTCGTGCCGCCGTATTTTTGGACGATTAACATTAAATAAATCCTTTCTCTTTAAAGTAGCCGATAACCTTACTGTAGATCGGCTTTTTGAAGTGGTTTACGTCGCTCAAAACCTCGCTTGAGTTTATAAATCTATATTCGTCAAATTCGGGCTTTTTGGTGTTTATATTTATCTTCGCGCTAGGTCTTAGTCGCACCAAAAAATACTTTTGCGTCTGCCCATCAAAGTTATAAAATTTCCTACTGCTCGTACCCTCCGGGAAGTCGTAGCTGAGCCACTGCGGATACTCGCTAAGCACGTCCACGTCGTCCGTGCCTATCTCCTCTTTGAGCTCTCTTTTTAGAGCCTCGCGCGGCGTCTCGCCCTCGTCTATACCGCCCTGAGGAAACTGCCAGATACCCGTCATATCGCATCTTTGCGCGATAAATATCCTGCAATCAAACGGATAAGAGGGCGCAAGTATGACCGCCGCGACGTTTGGTCTATATTTCTTTTCCATCTTTTTTTCCGAGAATTTTTAATTGTCAATTTTAACGAAAAATAGTTAAGATATAGCTAAATATCGCGAGGCTGGCGGAAAAATTTGACGCTTAGGCTTAAAATTTTTATTTAAATTTTTAAACTACAAATTTTGCTTTTATAGCGCGACAAAATTTGCGTGTTTTGCTTCATTTTCCATCAAATTTAACCGCTTGGCTCGTCAAATTTGAGCCGTCTATTTTAGCTCCAGTATCGCCCGCACCTCTTCGTCGGTAAACAGGCTCGCGCTTTCGTGCTTCTTGCGCTCGGGCGCGGCTTTTGGCTCGGCGCGCGGCGGCAAATTTTGCCCGGACTCATTAAAATCAAATAGCGCAGCCTGCGCGGATTCGTCCAAAGCGGCCGTTTTTAGGGTTTCATTAGAAGTGGGTATTTTACTAGACGGTGCCGTTTGCGTAGCTTCGTCAAAAACAGGAGTTTCGCGCGGAGCGGTAACTTGCGTGCTTTCGGCTAGAGCCGTAGTTTTAGGCGCTTCGCTCAAAGGGCCCGTTTGGAAAATCGCCTTTTCTTGCCGACTGCCGTCCTCATACGGCGCAGAACCCCGCCTGTCTTGCAAATTTTGCTCCCACACGGAAGCTGTTTTTTGCTCGCTCTTAGCCACCAAATTTGGCACAAATTTAGAGTCGTCAATCGCCTGGCGCGCATTTTCAAATTTAACGTTTTCATTAAATTTGACCGCCGCACTCTCGCCGCTTTCGTTAAATTTCTCGTCTTGCAAAAATAAAGTTCCGTCCGATAAAAGCTCGTCCCGCTCGTATTGGCGTGCAAAAAGCTCGCTTACGTTTATGGCATCGCCGTTTTCTACACTGGGCACCCCATCGTTTACGCTCTCGCCGAGCTCCTCTATACCTGTTATACGCAGGCTTGGCATCACAGCCTTAAAGCTTTGCAAAATCGGCAAAAAAGAGCCGTCAAATCCATCTAAAATCACTCGCATATTTAGCCTTTTTCAGTTTTTTCGAGCGATTTTATCAAATTTATCTTTTGAGCCGTTTTAAGCTCATCCAAAAACCGCTTATAACGAAAAACAAAACCGACGCCGAAGCTAAACAAAATATAAATTTACCGACCGCGCCCAAAAAATATCCCGAATGCAAGCTCAAAATCGCCTTATGAATCGCAAAAGGCCTCGGCATCGAGCTTTTCGCGTCGTCAAACCTCGCATGCCTGATGATTTGCC
>CAURMS010000038.1:0-9298 GCA_963526085.1 uncultured Campylobacter sp.
TAAAAACGCTATAAAGGCTCACCTTGAAATTTAAACACGCCGTCGTCATCACGGGTAGTATCGGAAGCGGTAAGAGCGCGGTTTGCGAGCTGCTTCGTGATCGCGGATTTGAGATCATCGACGCTGATAAGATTTCGCACTGCGTCCTTGATCGCTGTGCCGCGCAGGTGGCTAAAATTTTCGGCACGCAATACGTCATGCAAAAAGACGCGCAGGCCGAAAATCTGGACTCGCACGCGGAATTTAAAGCTAGCGGGAATGAGAAAATTTTGACCGATTCGTGCGCCTCGGTGGACCGAAAAAAGCTAGGCGAGCTGGTGTTTAAAAACCCGGCGGAGCTTGCAAAGCTTGAAGCGCTGCTGCATCCAAAGATAACGGCTGAAATTTTATCGCAGGCGCAGGCTTTGGAGGCGAAAGGAAAGCTTTTTTTTGTCGATATTCCGCTGTTCTTTGAGAGCAAGAGGTATGAGTTTCTTGATAAGGTAGCGGTCGTTTATGCGCCAAAAAATACATTGATCGCGCGCGTGATGAAGCGAAACGGGCTGGATTACGCCGCTGCAAAACACCGCGTGGAGCTACAAACGGACATAGAGCAAAAGCGCGCCATGGCGGATTTTGTTATAGATAATAGCGGAGATTTGCAAAATTTAAGAGATGAAACCGGGTCTTTTTTGAAAAAAATCAGCTTAAATTTGCATATATAAGACTTTAAAAATAGCTTACCTTGCTATGAAACGGTATTTTATGCTATTTGAACACTGTGTTAGTTGCTTGGCAACGGCAGTTTGTCGTCATATCCAGCCCTGCTGCTACTTGTAACGCAAACTACGTTGATTATTTTAGTTTATTTGCAGTCTTTGCTTTCAAGTTTTACCCGAATAAGCTCTTTGTCTTTTATATAATAAACAAAATCGACGCCGTCAGCTATATCGCGCACGGCCTTTAACCGCGTATCTTCGCAAAATTCTTTTTTGAGTTCCTTTGTTTGCTCGTCTTTTAGCTCGGCTATATCTTTATCATTTAGCGCGTTTCCATCCATTTCTAGCCCTTTTCCAAGCGCATATTGATAAATGATGCGACGATTTTCACAGCTGATTCTTTCGAGCGTATTTATCTCATCTAGTTTTCTCGGGAGACCTGAATTTAGTCGCACCAGCATTTCTTGCACATTTGATGCTTCGCATAGATTTTCTTTCATTTGTTCTTTTGCGTATTCTACTTTACTGCCTATAAAAACTTCTACACCGATCCAGATCGCGACGGCGATGCCTAAGATAATAAATAAAAATTTGTTGAGTTTGTTTAGGTTTTGATTTAGTTTTTGTATATCCATTTTTGCTCCTTAAATTTGAGGCTGTATTTTATCGGAAAAAACGAAAAACAAAAATTAAAATTTGGAGCGGAATTTGTTTTATTGAGATCGGAGAAAAACAATAAATTTTATTAAACCAAAGATATAGAGAATAGGAGCGGAAACCGCCCCTGGGTATTATAAAGCAGCCTTTGCTTTTGAAGCTAGCTCGCTGAAAGCTTTTACGTCATTCATAGCTAGATCGGCTAAGATTTTTCTATCAAGCTCGATATTTGCTTTTTTAAGTCCCGCGATAAAGCGCGAATAGCTAATGTCGTTTAGGCGGCACGCAGCATTGATGCGCACTATCCACAAGCGGCGGAAGTCGCGTTTTTTGCGGCGTCTGTCGCGGTATGCATAGACCAAACTTCTTTCTAATTGCTCTTTAGCTTTTCTAAAGTGTTTGTGTCTAGCGCTGAAAAAACCTCTAGCTAGTTTTAAAACTTTTTTATGGCGTCTTCTTCTAACTACGCCTGTTTTTACTCTTGCCATATTTATCCTTTACAAATCGGCGCTCACTGAGTGAGTCTTGCCCCAAATTTGGGGGAGTTTGGAATGACTTTTCGTCAAAAACTTAAATTCCGAGCATCGCTTTGACGCTTGCGACGTTTGTGCTGTCTACGTATTGAGGCGAGCGTAAATCTCTCTTGCGATTGCGAGATTTTTTAGTCAAAATGTGGCTTCTAAAAGCAGAGCCTCTTTTGATCTTGTTTTTGCCCACTTTAAAACGTTTAGCAGCGCCGCGAACTGTCTTCATCTTAGGCATACTAATCCTTTTAAAATTTCTTTTACGCCTTATGCGTAAGAGTGGGATTATACCCAAAATTCCTTTAAGAAATTTAAATTTGACAGTGCGCGCGATAAAATACAAAACAAATTTGAAATACAATCTTGGAAATAGCTTAAATTTTAGATTTAATTAATATTTTTAGTCCTATAATTTCACTTAGATTTATTATCTCAAATCAAGGAGTAACGATGAAGATAAAGTTTCTCGCCTCTGCGGCGGTAATAAGCGCGATGTTTTGCGTAAATGCGTTAGCTTGCACGACTATTTTGGTTGGAGAGGGAGCCTCAGACGACGGCTCTATGTTGATAGCTAGGAGTGCCGATAGCAAGGCGATAAAGGCGCAAGTGTTTTTGATACATCCGAAAAAAACCAATCAAAAAGGCGTCCACAGCTCAAAGGCGCACGACGGGGCGAATGATTTTACATATCCGCTGCCAAAAGAGGGCATGAGATACACGACGATAGCAAACTCCCACACCAAGCTTCACGGCGCTGTCGGCTACAATGACGCTGGCGTGGGCATCAGCGGCACCGAGACCATATATGCTAAAGACGAACTGCTAAAAATCGATCCGTATAACGAAGCGACGGGCATCACGGAGGATGATATCCCGGACGTCTTGCTGCCTCGTATGAAAAGCGCGGCCGAGGGCGTGAAGCTGCTCGGCGAGATCGTGGAAACTACGGGCGCTGGAGAGGGTTTTGGCGTAGTGTTCGTGGATAAAAACGAGCTTTGGTACTTTGAAACGGGCACCGGTCATCACTGGATGGCGGTTAAACTACCAAAAGACGAATACTTCGTCTCCGCAAACCAAGGCAGACTACAAAACTACAAAGAAAACGATCCAAATTTCATGGGATCGAAAAATTTGATCAAATTTGCCCAAGATAACGGCGCCTACGATCCGGCAAAAGACGGCGAATTTCAGTTTACCAAGGCTTACACCAGGGACGACGATAGAGACGTGACCTACAACTATCCGCGCGTTTGCTGGGTACAGCAGATGTTTAACCCCGAGCTAAAAGACAAGCAGACCCTTGATGGCGGCAACTATCCGGTATTTTTAAAACCGGCTAAAAAGCTAAGCGTAAAGGATCTAAAAAACGCTCTTAGATCCCACTACGACGGCACGCCTTACGATAACTACGCGAGCAAAGACGAAAATCAAAAAAATATCTACCGCGCGGTGAGCGTCTTTAGAACCTACGAGTCGCACGTCATGCAGGTGCGTCCATGGCTACCTCAAGAGATCGGCAGAGTGACCTACGTGGCGCTTGGCATGTCGGAGCTTGGCGTTTATTTACCGTATTACTACGGGCTGGATAAATTTATCGACGGCTACGACAAAGGCTCGTATAAGGCCGACGACGAGTCGATTTATTGGACGTATAGAAAGCTGCAAACTCTCGTGATGATGGACTACGATAAGTATTCGCCGGTCGTAAAAAAGGCCTACAAGGAGTTTGAGGACGCGCTCGCGGTCAAGCAGGCTAAATTTGAAGACGAATACGTCAAACTCTACAAAAAAGACAAAGCCAAAGCGAACAAGCTGTTAAACGAATTTTCGACAAATATGATGAAAGAAGCCAAGGCTTTAACGAAAAATTTGACGAACGAAATCTTCACGATGCTAACCGACGACACCGACGCTAAGCTAAAATCGCTAAATAAAGGCAAAAAAGACTAGGCAAATTTAAGAGGCGGGCTGCGGCCTGCCTCAAATTTAGCCCAAATTTGATAAAAACTTCTTGATTTATTTTTTAAAAATCTTTATAATACGGCTCAAATTTGACCCCAAAAGGATGAGCTTAATGCCTTGCCCCATGCCTGAGACTCTTTAATCTTAGCAAAAAAACCGCAAACGACTTTAAAGAAACAGCCAAATTTTTAAATAATTTCACGTTTTTAAACATTAATATAAATTTATTTCTATCGCCGCGAAGGGCGCATTTTAACTGCATTTTTAGAAATAAAGCGAGGCAATGCTTGAAATTCGGGCGAAATTTGTTTAGTAGAGTTTTTTATAAATTCTATTTTAGTTTGAGAAAAAGCGGTTGCCATCCGCCGTTTCTAAGCCCGCTCTTTTGAGCGACTTTGAATGAGCTTAAAATTTAAAAATAAAAAATCAAAATTTAAAGGAATCAAAATGATAAAAAGTTATGTTACGGGTTTCCCGCGAATTGGAGAAAAAAGAGAGCTAAAACGCGCGCTTGAAGGCCTTTGGGCCGGCAAAGAAGGCTTTAGCGAGGAGAATTTGTTAAGCGTCGCTAAAACGCTAAAAAACAGACACTGGCAGTATCAAAAAGACGCCGAAATTTCGGCCATCAGCGTAAATGATTTTTCATTTTACGATCTTATGCTTGATAGCATCGTTGCGTTTGGCGCCGTACCGCCTAGATTTGCAAATTTGAGGGGACGAGAGCAGTATTTTGCCTGCGCGCGCGGTAACAAAACCGGCGTAGCGATGGAGATGACGAAGTGGTTTAACACAAACTACCACTACATCGTGCCTGAGCTTAGCGCTGAGACGACCTTTAAGCTTGACGCATCAAAAATCATCAGTGAATACGAAGAGGCAAAGGCTGCGGGCGTAAAAGGCAAGGTAAATTTGATCGGACCTATCACGTTTTTGGCGCTTTCAAAGACCACCGACGGTAGCTGCCCGTTTAAAAATCTAAACGCTCTAGTCGCCGAATATAAAAAGCTACTTGAGCTACTTTCGACGCTTGACGATGAGATTTTGGTGCAGTTTGACGAGCCGATTTTTGCGACCGATAAAAACGAAGATATCCTGCTTAGTGTCATCGGTAAGGTGTATAACGAACTAGCCGAAGCCGCAAATAACGTCAAAATCGTGTTTATGACGTATTTCGAACACGCGCTAAAAGCGGTCGCTGAGGTAGCGAAAACTAAAATTTACGGCATCGGACTAGATTTCGTTTACGGCAAAAGAAATTTCGAAGCGCTTGACACTATCAAAAACAGCCACTTGACGCTATTTGCAGGCGTCATTGACGGAAGAAATATCTGGAAAAGCAACATCGACGAAAAGGTAAATTTGGTCCGCGAGATCGGCGAGAAAATCGGCGGCAAAGAGTTCTACGTCGGACCTAGCTGCTCGCTACTTCACGTGCCTTATACCCTAAAATACGAAGAAAAACTAAACTCAGAGGTCAAAAGCTGGCTGAGCTTTGCCGTAGAAAAACTAGACGAGATAAAAATCATAACCAAACTAGCTAACGGCGTAGCGCTAAACGCGGCGGAGAGAAAAATTTACGAAGAGAACAAAGCGGCGGTTAAAACGCGCGCGACGTCAAATTTGATCCACTCGTCAAGTGTGCAAAACCGCGTGAAAAATCTAGTCAAATTTGAGCGTGAAGATAAATTTGAAGATCGCATCAAAATCCAACGCGAAAGCCTAAACTACGGCATTCTACCGACTACGACGATAGGTAGCTTCCCGCAAACCGTCGAGCTAAGAGTGCTTCGCCAAAACTTCAAAAAAGGCGAGATCGACGCAGCTGCATACGAAGCAGGTATCAAAAAATACATCGACGACTGTGTCAAATTTCAAGAAGATATCGGCCTAGACGTACTAGTCCACGGCGAGCCTGAGCGTAACGACATGGTCGAGTATTTCGGCGAGCAGATCGAGGGGTATGCATTTAGCGAGAACGGCTGGGTGCAAAGCTACGGTAGCCGCTGCGTGAAACCGCCTCTACTTTTTGGCGACGTGAGCCGCTCAAAAGCGATGACCGTCGAGTGGATGAAATACGCGCAAAGCCGCACTAACCGCATAATGAAGGGCATGCTAACGGGTCCTGTAACCATGCTAAACTGGAGCTTCGTACGCGACGACCTACCTCGCAGCGAAGTAGCCAAACAGCTTGCGCTTTGCATATTTGACGAGATCGCAGACCTGCAAGATGCCGGCATCCGCATCATTCAAGTAGACGAAGCTGCGTTTAAAGAGGGCTATCCGCTACGCGCCGAAAACATCCCTGCGTACGAGAAATTTGCGGTCGATTGCTTTAAGCTCTCCGTTAGCTCGGCCGAGCCTAAAACGCAGATCCACACACATATGTGCTACTCCGAGTTTAACGACATCATCAAGACGATCGAGGCGATGGATGCCGACGTAATCAGCATCGAGACCGCTCGCAGCGGCAACGAACTGCTAAAGATATTTAAATCCGTCGGCTACAAACAAGAAGTCGGCCCAGGCGTCTACGACATCCACAGCCCGCGGGTTCCTAGCACCGATGAGATCGTGCGCCAGATCCGTGCGCTACTCGAGGTTCTGCCGAAAGAACAGCTCTGGATCAACCCTGACTGCGGCCTAAAAACGCGCAAATGGGAAGAGGTCGAGCCGAGCCTAAAAAATATGGTCGAAGCCGTCAAAATCGTAAGAAATTCATAATTTCGACCGCTTGCGACTCGGATAAATTTGCCGCTTTTACCGTTTAAATTTGCGGTGAGAGCGGCTTTTGTCCGCTAAATTTTGGGCGATGATTTTTAAAACCCGCTCAAATTTGACACGGAGCAAATTTGTCGGTCGCGGCGAATAATTTATCCTGCGCACACGCCGTAGCAGCGTAAATTTAACCGCAAACGGCGCTGTTTTCTACATTTTAAATTTGGAAATTTCATGCTAAAAGAAAAAATTTTAAACAAAGAAAAGGGACTCGTGCTCTACGGACTAACGCCGCCAAAGGCCGAATTTGACGAGGCTAAGCTGCGCGACATCTCGGATCGCTGGACGAGTAGGATAGAGAGCATAAACGCCGACGGCCTCGTACTTTACGAGGTGCAAGACGAGAGCGAGAGAAACGAAAGCGAGCGGACTTTTGAGTTCAGCGGCACGCTAAGCCCGGAAATTTACTACCGAGACTACCTAAACGTAGCGACGCCAAGCGTTTTTTACCGCGTAGCTAGCGGCTACGACGAGGACGCATTTCGCGCGGCGCTAGCCGAACAAAGCTCAAATCTAAATGTGCTAGTTGGAGCGACGTCTAGCACGCAAAAAGTGCGGCTAAATTTGGCTCGCGCGTACGAGATCGCTGGCGAATTTGAAAATTTAGCCGTCGGCGGAGTGTGTATCGCCGAACGTCACGCTAAAAAGGGCGACGAGCCGCAAAGGATGCGCGAAAAGATCGCGGCTGGGGCGAAGTTTTTCATCTCGCAGGCCATTTTTGACGCGGTTATGACGCGTAAATTTTTAGAGGACTGCGCGGCCGCAAAGATAACCGAGCCGATATTTCTCACGTTTTCGACCGCGGGCAATCCAAAAACGCTGGAATTTATCAAGTGGCTGGGCGTTAGCGTGCCCGGCGCAGTCGAGGCGCGTCTAAACGCTAGCGAGGACTATCTGGCGCAAAGTTGCGAGATCATCAAAGAAATTTGGCGCGAGCTAAAGCAATTCGGCGACGAAAACGGGCTAAATTTGAGCGCAAACATCGAAAGCGTGATGGCTAAGCGCGCCGAGATCGAGGCGAGCCTAGAGTTAGCTCGCGAGTTTAGGCAAATTTAGGAGAAAAGATGGCGGATACGGACGAGCTCTACGCCAAGGCAAAACGCGCCAATGCACTCAAAAAACTCATGCGCGTAGCTGCCGTCCTGATCGCCGCGCCAGCCCTTTTTGCGCTATCAAGCGCGCTCCTAAACGACGGGCTTTACGAGCCTTTTAGCTACCTTTTTATCGGCGTCATAGCCGTTCTTTTTATTGTTCCATCAGTTTACGGATTTATAGCAAATTTTTATACAAAACCTGCGGAAACCAAAAACGAAAATGCTCAAAATTTCGTCTCTAGCGAGCTTTCGTCCGAGCTAAAAGAGCTAGAAAACGAGCGCGTAAATTTAGTAGCCGCCGTCAAAAAAGCAAGCCTGATCGCCCTTGCGGCAGGCGTTTGCATAGGCGGTGTGGCGGCGTATTTTTTAGATGCGATTTTCGGCGTGACGCTGGGGGCGATCTCGTATGCTGCGACGACTGGCCTTTTGACTGCGTCTAAGAGGCGCGAATTTAGGGCAAATTTTAAACGTCAAATCATAGAAAATATCGTAAAAAAGCACAGCCTTAGCTACGATAAAGACCGCGGGCTAGGGCTTGATGATTTTTTTACGATTTACGATTGTAGTGTCGATGAGTGGAGCAGCGAGGATCTTGTTTGGGGCAATATAGATGGCGTTAGCGTCAAATTTAGCGACTTTTACGCGGCTAAAAAGGTGAAAAAGAAAAACGGTACCGAGACGGTCGTGCAGTTTCAAGGCGTGCTTTTTAAGGCGGATTTTAATAAAAAGCTAAGCTCCATAACGCAAATCGCGCACGCAGGTTCGCAAAATTTAGCGGTTTATGGGCAGAAGGCAAATATGGACGACGCGAGATTTGAGGAGATATTTGACGTCTATACGACCGATCAGATCGGCGCCAGATACGCGCTTAGTCCGGCGCTGATGGAAAGATTTACTCTGCTTTGCCTCAGGCTAGATGCGCCTGCAAACGCCGTTTTTAAGGATAATCAAATCTTTATCGCCGTAGAAACCTGGCGCGACGACTTTGAGCCAGATATCCGCAAATCACTAATAAACAACGAAACCATAGCGCTTTACGAGAGCGAGATAGCAAGCTTTACTCAGATAGTAAAAGAGTTAAATTTAAACCGCAAAATTTGGTAGTTTTGAAATTTGGACGGCTTTGTGGCTCGCGGCTTAAATTTGAATGCAATGATAAAATTTTACGTAAATTTAATCACGATATAGCATAAATATTTTCTAAACATTAAAGCGTTTTTGTAGTATAATTGCCTTACAAATCCACACAAAGGAGTCGTCATGAAAAAGTTGATTTCCTCGATCTTTTTGACTTGTTTGGCATTGTCTTCGGCACAAGGCGGCCAAGAGTACGGCGATGGATTGAGAGCCGTATCCAGAGGAGAGTGGGCTAACGCGGTGCAGTATTTCACGGCAGCTTGTTATAACTATAATGATAACGAAGCGGGCTCTTGCAAAGAGCTTGGCGTGATATACGAGTACGGCAAGGGCGGTGCGGGTCCTCAGAGAGTGAAAAAAAATGACGCTCTCTCAAAGCAAGCCTACGCGCAATGCTGCAAAAAGAGCGGTGGCCACATGAGAGAGTGCTGCAAAAAGGTCGGCAAATAAT
>CAURMS010000039.1:0-8922 GCA_963526085.1 uncultured Campylobacter sp.
GTTTCATTTTCGTCCTTTTTAAAATTTATTTGCCGCCGCCAAGCTGCCTATCCTGGCCGTAGCGCGGCGAATACGGGCCGTAAAGCAAGCAGTCGCGGCAATCGGTGCTAAACAAAATCGCGTCCGCGCGCGCCGATAGATCAAAGCTCGCGTCCGAGACTGAGTCGGCGATCTGTTTAACTAGCGCGGAGACTAGCATGCCGATGAGATCGCCTCCGCCTCCGCCCGAGTCGTTTGCCGCGGTGGCGCTCTTTTGCCAGAGTACGGCGCCGGTGTTTAGATCGACTAGAGTCGCCGCTACGCTCACGCGCGTGACGCTGCTAATGAGCATATACGAGGTGCCGTAGTCCGCGACGTTTAGATACAGCGCGGCATCAGCGCCAAATATCTGCTTTAGCTTGTACGTAGATATCTGCGCGATCTCCGCCGCGTCGTAGATACCGTTGTTTTTAAAGGTCTCGTTTACGAGTGCGGGCGAAAATACGTAATATCCCGCCTCGCTTAGCGGATAGAGCGCATTTGCCAGCACCGCCGCGGAGGCCTTTATCTCGGATGAGTCGCTGGTCGGCATCACGACTACGATCGAGCGAGGCTTGGTCTGCAAAAACGCCGAGTAGTCGTAAATCTGCGGCTGCGAGCCGGCGCACGCGCCTAGAAATAGCACCGCAAACGCGCCAAGGAGCGCCGGTTTTATTTTATTTTTCATTTTGGCTTCCTTTTGCGGTCTTGCTCGTTTTGGCGGGTTTTGTTTGCTTGTTTTTCAAATTTTGCTTGCTCGTTTGCTCGCTTAAATTTGAGCTTTTGTTGTTTGAATTTGACTCGCTCACGCCTACTTTTTCCTTAGTCTGCTCGCTCAAATTTACCGCCGTTTTGCCCGCTGCGCCCGCCGTTTTGCCGTTTTGATTTAGCAAAAATATCGCGTAGTCGCGCGACTCCGGGTAAAGCTCGGCTTCTTTTTCGACGTAGGCTTTAAATTTCGCCCCGTTTCCTTGCGAGAGATAGAGCAGGCCTAGATGCGCGTGTAGTCCGGGCGGAGCTTTGGCGGCTCTTTTATAAGCTTTTTGCAGGCTCTCCTCGAGTGCTGCGATCTGCGCGCCCGCGTCGCCTTCTTCGGTTAGGTACTCGTAGACCGAGCTCGTGTAGGCGCCGTCCCAGTAGTATAGCTGCCTAGGCGAGTCGTCCGCGCAGCCCGAGAGTAGTAGGGCAGCGGCGGAGGCGAGCGCGAAATTTGCTAGAGTTTTAAAGCGCAAAATTTATCCTTATTTTGCGTTAAAGGCGCCGCTTTCAAGCCCGCGTGTTAGGTTGTTTACGGCCTCGATGATGGCTAGGCTTAGCACCTTGCCGTTTAGCGTCGAATCATACCCAGCACTTCCGCCAAAGCCCAGCACCTCGCGGTTTGAGAGCTCATACTCGCCAGCGCCCTGAGTGGAGTAGATCACCTCGGAGTTTTTCACGTCTACGACGTTAAGGTTTACCTTCGCGTAGGCGGTTTGGGTTTTGCCCTTGCCTAGGATGCCAAAAAGCTGATGATCGCCCGTAGTTTTGCGGCCAAACTCCGTCACGTCGCCCGTGATGACGTATCTTGCGCCTTTGATGTTTTGCGCCTCTTTGCTTAGCGCGCTTTCTTCTTTGATGGCGCGCATGTTGCTGCGATCAAGCACCGAAAAGCGCCCGCTTTGCTGTAAATTTGAGATGAGGATGGTTTGGGCTTGGTTGCCTAGTCTGTCCTCGCCGTCTGAAAATACGCCGTTTTGGTATGAGGACTGGTTGCTAAAGCGGCCGATCGAGACGGCGATCTTTTGTCCTTGGTAGTTGGTGTTTATGGTTTGAACTTTTGGCGTTTCAACTACGCGCGATCTTTCCGTCGCGCAGCCCGTTATTAGCATCGCGGCGCACGCGGCTAGTAAAAATTTTACATTCGTTTTCATATCGCTCCTTTAAATTTTGATTTGCGTTATTATCTTACTACTTTTAGCTTAAAAATTTTTAACCTACCTAAAAACTTAAGCCGCTTCGTCGGCTGGGTCAAATTTGATTATAAAATTTCCGCCTCTTTGCTTGCGTTTACCGAGCTTAGCGCGATGCGGTCGCCCGGTTTTAGCTCGCTTAGATTTACGGTTTTGCCGTCCTTTTGTACTCGGACGAAATTTGAAATCTGCGCGAAAAAGGACTCCTGCTGCGCGTATGCGGCGTGGGCGAGTTTGAGTGCATTTTCAAATTTGAGCAGTTTGGTTTGCACGGCGGCGTCTAAAACCTGCCTTAAATTTAGTAAAATTTGCTCCTTGCGAGCAATTTTTTGCGTGAGGCTAGCTTGCGTAAATCTCGCTCTCATCATCGCTAGAGCGTTAAATTTACGCTCCCAAACGCGCGTAAAGGCCGCGTCCGCCGCCTCGCTTAGCCTATCTATGCTTTGCATTAGCTCGCCCGTATCAGGCAGTAGCGCAGCCATCGCCGCGGTTGGAGTCGGAGCGCGAAAGTCCGCCGCAAAGTCGCTGATGACGTAGTCAATCTCGTGTCCGACGGCTGAGATCACGGGCGTGCGCGCGGCGTAGATCTCGCGGGCTAAATTTTCGTCGTTAAAGCACCACAGATCCTCTCTGCTGCCGCCTCCGCGTGCCAGCACGATCGCGTCAGCACCGCTTGCGTCGGCTCTTTTTAGCGCGCGTATGAGCGAGGCGGGCGCGGTTTCGCCTTGTGTTAGCGAATCAAAAATTATGATTTCCGCTAGCGCCCAGCGCTGCGAAGCGATACGTAGCATGTCTTGCAACGCGGCTGAGGTTTTTGAGGTGATAAGTGCGATCTTGCGCGGAAATTTGGGTAGCGGTTTTTTGCGCGAGATATCAAAAAGCCCTTCGCTCTCAAGCCGTGCTTTTAGCTGTTTAAACGCAAGTTCGAGCTCGCCCTCGCCGCTGGGGCGTATGAGAGTCGCGATAAACTGATAGCTGCCGCTTGGCGAGTAGAGCGAAATTTTGCCGTAGAGAGCGACTTTCATGCCGTCTGCGACGTCAAATTTGAGCTTAGCGGCATTAAATTTATAAATGACCGCCGAGATCGCGGCCTTTTCGTCTTTTAGCGTGAAGTACCAGTGTCCCGAGCCGTGCCTCACTAGCCGCGAGATCTCGCCCTCTACCTCGACGTACGAAAACGTCGTCTCAAGCAGCGTTTTGGCCTGCTCGTTTAGCTCGCTGACGCTTAGCACTCACGGGCCTTTTGCGCGATAAAAAGGGTAGAAATATCCATCGAAAAGCTCTTACAAAGGCGCATCTCAAAGCCCGCGCTAGCGAGTTCGTCCGCAAAGCTTTTTGCGTCTAAAAAGCCCTCGATCGAGCTTGGCAGGTACTCGTAGGCTTCTTGATTTTTGGAGATAAAACCGCCGATTTTAGGCAAAATTTTACCTAGATAAAAGTCGCGAGCGCCCGTTAAAATCCCGCTTTTCTTGCGTTTGGTAAACTCTAGTACTACGACATATCCGCCCATTTTTAGCACTCTGTTAAACTCTCTTAGTGCGGCTTCTCGCTCGACCACGTTTCTGATGCCGTAGCTGATGCTAAGAACGTCCACCGAGCCGCTATCAAGCGTCGTTTGCGTTGCTAGTGCCTCGATGAATTTAAACTCGGGGAATTTTTGCTTGGCGACTGCGAGCATGCCGCTTGAGGGATCGACGCCGATTAGATTTTCGATTTTTACGTTAAATTCGCCCGCCGTCTTTTGCCAAAAGCCCATCATGTCGCCCGTGCCGCATGCGACGTCCGCGATATTTACGCTTGAGTCTTTGAAATTTGACAAAACCGTTTTGCACGCGATCTTGCGCCAGCTCACGTCCGCGCCCATGCTCAGCACGCGGTTTGCCAGGTCGTAGGTGGGCGCGATGTCGTTAAACATCTGAACTATTTTTTCTTGTTTTTCCATTTTTTCTCTTTAGATATAGTAGATTTTTAAGCCGCGCGAAAGCTTTGTGAGGCTTTTTAAAATTTTAGGCTTTGAGCCCAAAATTTCGCTTCGCAGCTCGTAGATTTTTTTGTAAATTTTAGCTTGGAGTTTGTCTATTCGCTTTTGTTCGGCGCCGCTTTTTACGTGCGCTAGCAGGCCTAGCCATATGTCGGCGTCTTGTAGCGAGCCAAATGTTTCTTGTAAAATTTTGCTCTTTTTAAAGCATTTTTTAGCTGCAGCAAAACCAAAGCCGCCGCCGAAAATCTCGCTTAGATACCTTAGTCTTTTTATCTCGATGCGGCACTTGTGAAACTGGACGTTTTCGGTTGTTTCGCTCAAATTTGAGAGAGATTTTTTGAGGCGTAAAATTTGAGCTCGCATGGATTTTGCCGCGAGTTTTTTTATCGGCGCGTCTCCTAGCTCGCCTTTAAAAAAGTCGCTTCCCTCGCGTAAAAATACCTCCCAGTCGCGCAAAATTTCGTTTGCTTCCTCGCTTTGTAGCTCGGCTTGGACGCTTTTGGCTAGAGTTGCGCTTAAATTTTCTAGCTCGCTAGCTAGCGACTCAAAGCCTTTTTGTTTTTGCAAAAACTCGCAAAATACATCTATATCGCGCTTTTGGTTGGTTAGCTCGGCTAGTTTTTTAAAATTTAGCAAAAAATAACAAGCCGTTTTCCGGTCAAAAACTGGAGTGAAAATTTTAAGTAAAGAGCGCGTTTTGCGCAGATTTACGCGGATTTGGTGCAACGCCTCAGCGTCGCCAGAGCTTGCGTACTCGTTTAGGTGTTTACGAAGCATCGTAAATATCTGAAAAAACACCGTCCGCATCGCATCCATCGCGCCGATGTAGCTTGGTAAATTTAGCTCCAGCTCTGGGCTGTTTTGTAAAATCTCAATGCTCTTTTGTGTGTCAAATTCGCCCTGCGGCAAGCCAAAAAGCGCTAAATTTTTATTTTTATAGCGTTCATCTTCCGTGACTTCGCTGATTACGTGTGCGGCGATAAACTTGGGCAGGCTAAACTCCGCGGCCTCGCGCTCGCTTACAAACTCGGCCTCAAAAGTAACAAGCCCCTCTAAAGCGCCGTGAAAAATATCGACGTTGCAAGCAGCGCCGTCAAGCCGAAATAAAAATCTCGTCTTTTTTATAGGAGCGGCGACCGCGTTTTTTAGGGCTTTTTTAAAGCTTTTGGCGTCAGTTTCGCTCTCGTTTTCCTCGCGCGCTAGACCGACGCCTGATTTTTGCGTGATCGTAAAAACACCCGAAGCCTCGCGAAATCTAATCTCCTCAAGCGGAGTGATTTTGACGTAAATTTGCGTCACATCTTTTTGCTGGACGTCGATGTCGCGGGCTTTTAGCTCGTTTATGACGGCGGCGTCACGCAGGATAAATTTACGCTCGATCTCTATCAAATTTCGCTCCTTAATATGAAAAATTGTATCAAAAGGTAGCTTAAAGTGTAAAATTTGCGTCCTTTTGCCACCGCCCTTGCGACGCAAAATGATTTTTTAACGCAAATCACGCTAAAATCAGCTCAAATTTGAAAGGAGTTTGGATGAATAGAAAGCTAAATTTTAGCGCAGGCCCTTCGGCTCTGCCTCTTAGCGTGCTTGAGCGCGCGCAAAGCGAGCTCACCGACTATCAGGGCAAGGGCTTTTCGATAATGGAAATCAGCCACCGAAGCAAGATTTTTGAAGAGGTGCACTACGGCGCGATGGCAAAGGCGCGCGAGCTATACGGCATCGGCGAGGAATTTGACGTGCTATTTTTGCAAGGCGGCGCGCATTTGCAGTTTGCGATGATACCGCTAAATTTAGCCGCCAAAGGCGTCGCGCAGTACGCAGACACGGGCGTCTGGACGAGCAAGGCGATCAAAGAGGCCGCAAACGTCGGTATCGCGTACGAAGTAGTCGCCAGCAGCAAGGAAACCTCCTACGACCGCATACCCGAGGTTAAATTTAGTGATGACGCCGCATACGGCTACGTCTGCACAAACAACACCATCTACGGCACGCAGTACCGCGAGCTGCCTCGCTCCAAAGCTCCGCTAGTAGTCGATGCGTCGAGCGATTTTTTCTCGCGGCCGGTTGATTTCACGGACGTGGGGCTACTCTACGGCGGCGCGCAGAAAAATGCCGGCCCAAGCGGCGTAACCGTCGTCATCATCCGCAAAGATATGCTAGAGCGAGCCTGCATGGAGCGTACTCCGACGATGCTTCGCTACGATACGCACGCGTCGGCCGCGTCGCTATACAACACGCCTCCGACATTTGGTATATATCTGCTAAATTTGACGCTGGGCTGGGTGCAGGAACAGGGCGGTTTATCGGCGATAAACGAGATAAACGAGCAAAAGGCGGCGCTGCTTTACGGCGCGATCGATGGTTCTGGCGGCTTTTACAAAGGTCACGCGCAAAAAGATAGCCGCTCGCTGATGAACGTTAGCTTTACCATCGCAAACCGCGAGCTGGAGGCGGCCTTTATCGCCGAGTCAGAAAATGCTGGCATGCTAGGTCTAAAAGGACACCGTCACGTAGGCGGCATCAGAGCCTCGATATATAACGCCGTGAGTATCGAAAACGTGCGAACTTTGGCTGAGTTTATGAAAGAATTTGCTAGAAAAAACGGATAAATTTGACTAGATGCGCCGTGCGAATTTGGATTTGTTTTGGGCAAATTTAAACTCGGGGGTTTAAATTTAGGGCGCGTCAAATTTTGCTTTTTACTTAAATTTAAGCGGCTTTGGCTTGAGGGCGGTCGCTTAAATTTGCTTTGGTTTTACGACGAGTCGGTCTTAAATTTACCGAGTTAAATTTAGCTCTCGCCTTTTATTATGCATTTTAAATTTAACTGCGTGAAGCGAAATTTGGAGAAAATTTGAGAAACTACGACGAAAATCCGATAATCATAAACGACTACGGCGCGCTATTTTTGGCGGGATGGCATATTATTCTTTCCTCGATTCTCGTTTTTGTATTTGCTTTTAGCGACTATGACTATGGGCTTTTACACCGCATTTATCTTATTGCTTTGCCTGCATATTTTTTATTATTCGCCCTGCACAATACTTATATTTTCGCGCCGCGAGTTTTTAAACAAAAACCGAGCTTTTTTAGATTTTCTAGCGAGCAAATTTATCATATAGAGTATGTCTACGTAAACAAAGTAGAGAGCAAGGAGAAAATGACCCTCGTAAAAGACATAGAAAAGGTCTATTTTTGCGTTATTAGCGAACTTGATAGCAGATACGGCAGGTTCCACTTTTTTACACCGTATCAGCTCTATAAAAAGTCCTCTATCGGCGTGCATTTTAACAAAACGAAGGACTTTATAAGATATCTTTTAGTTTATTTGATATTTGCGCTACCGTTTAAAATCTATAAACTCAAAAAATCCGGCGAACCGCTATGGCTACTGCGTAAAAATTTCGTCATCAGGATGAAAAATAGAAATTATTTTTTGGTAAATTGCTATAGCAGAGATGATTATTTTGAGTTGTTGCGGTATTTTCGGGCGAACAAAATCCCCGTGGAGGACAAGACGAAATTTATGCCGCAAGCTCAAAGGTCTGCGATATTTTTCGAGGACAAGCATGAGGTTTGGAGCGACGATCCACACGATACGGAAATACCAAAAGACGACTGGAAGCGCAAGATGAGGCGGTTTTTTAGCTTAGAGTAATTTTATCAAATTTGCATATAAAATTGCTTTTAGTTGGCGCGCGGCTTTTGCCTCTTAAATTTTCTTTTATCAAATTTTGTCGCTCAAATTAGCCCCTAGCAAACGTAAATTTTACAAATAAAATCATCTTTTTATCTCCAAATTTATCTTACCGTTTGCCTCTAAAAATTTATATTCCAACTCGTCCGAGCGATAGGCTATGCTTTTATTTTTGCAAATTTGCTTCTCGCGAGATGCTATCTTTTCTAGCATAGGCGGCAGCTCCTTGGCGATCAAAAGCTTGATAGACATCTCTAGGCCGTGCGTTAGCTTTTTGAGAAACCTGCCGTCAAGCTCGCTCTCATCTTTTATCATGCGCAAAGTCGCGTCAAAGCCGAGCTTTCGTAGCTCATCGTAGAGCTGCGCTTTTTCCTCGGGCGACGCGCAGTGGTCGTTTACGGCGCAGTGGTAGCCGACATAGATAGGCTTTGGATATGCGCTTTGGACTTTTAGATGCGCGGCGTCTAGGGCGTTTCGTATATCTTCGCGCGCCTGCGAGAAATAGCGAGGCGAGGATTTATCCATTAGCGTCCACATTGTTTTGGTAAAGACATAAATTTTGATATTTTTAAAATATATATCGGTGGAGTATTCGCGAAATTTGATATAATCTATCTCCTTGCCTAGGCCTATTAGTTCCCAGTTTAGCTTCGCGTAGCTGCTGTTGTCGATGAGGCCATCCACGAGCCACGGCGCAAATTTGGCCGCTAAGGCGTTTATGTATGCGCCGTGCGAACTGCCGACTAGGATCACGGGCAGCTCGTCTATATCGGTCGCGGCTTTAAACGGCGGATCTGCCTTGATAAAAAGCGCGGCATTTATCACGTCTTGAGCTTGCATAACGCCGAAATTTTGATACTCGTTTTTGGTCGGTTGCAGCGTTACGGATATTTCTAATTTAAAATCGCTCGGCAAACCGCCGCTTGATTTTATATTGCCCAGGTAGGCATCTAGCGTCGAAAGCGCGTCGTAGCTGATATCGCTTGGGATTTCTATACCGATTTTCGAACATTTGTTTTTCAGGATGATTTTGTCTAAATCGTTTAAAAAATAGGTCGCCCCCGTTTGCGGTCTGTTGCCGATACAGTGGTAGTTCGGACTCACCACGGCTACGTTAAATTCGCTCGCGACAAACTGCGCTAAGTACTCTCTATAGTTTTCGTTCGCGTCGCCGCCAAGCCCAGGCACTATAAAAACCAGGGCTCTAGCCGGCTTTTCATCATAGTAGCAGAGCTTAAACTCAAGTAGCGAATCTCGCTTTAGGCCAAGCTCTACGT
>CAURMS010000040.1:0-8881 GCA_963526085.1 uncultured Campylobacter sp.
GCTTCGTTTGCTACGGCAAAAAGCATAGTGTGACCGGTGGCATCCGCCGTAAAGCATGTTCTCCATTTTTTAGTTCCGCCAAAGTCGCGAGAGTGGATGAGCCCGTGGACTTCTTCTTTTTCTACGATAGTGGTTTTTTGAGCGTTGATGATAGCGCTTCTCTCGCCTTTTGTTATACGAGTCCAAGGCACGCCCCAAGCGGCTAGCTCGCGGATCGCCTTAGGCGCAGTTTGGCAAAACATACGTGCAACTTGTTGGTCGCAGCCCCAGTCGCTACCTTTTACGGTATCGGCAAAGTGCACGTCCTCGTTGTCGCCTTCGCTCATTTTTGAATTTCCCAAAGAGGCTTGCATACCGCCTTGCGCAGCCGCAGAGTGCGAGCGCTTAACTGGGATTAGGCTTAAAACTACCGTACTTAGCCCTTTTTCTCCGGCGGCAACGGCAGCGCGAAGTCCTGCTAGACCGCCTCCGATAACTAATGCGTCATAATATTTTACGTTCATTTTTTAAAGCTCCTTTTCCTAAAGACTGATCCACACGAAATCGGCGATCAGCGCGATGACCGCGAGCACTCCAAAGACCGCAAATATCGCAGTTTTGGCTTTATTTCTTTTTGCGAACATCTCTTGTTTGTTTACTCCGTCGATGCTTATCCATTTTACGTATAGGCGGTACATTCCCACGCTAGCGTGAACAACCATAAATAAAAGTAAAGCGAAGTAGAAGATTTCTAGTTGATGAAATGCGGCCGCTGACTTATCAGCAGTGATGTGTCCGCCGAAGATTATATCGACTAAGTGCGCACTGGCTGCGAAAAATAGAGCAAAACCTGTCAAAAACTGAAACCACCAAAGAGTAGTGTCGAGGTGTTTCATGCGGTCTTTGTGGCCTCTAAACATGATGTATTGTCTGTAGTTTGCAGGAAATTTTCTCATCGCCAAAAATGCGTGAGCGATAAAAACGGCGAATATTACCGCAGCGATAACGTTAGTGATCCACCATGTAGCCTCGCCGAATAAAAATTTAGCCTCCGCAAAACCTACAACGGCGTTAAATGCGCCCTTGCCGAATAAAATGGTAGAGGTAAATACCATGTGACACAAAATAAAACAGGCCAAAATCAGTCCCGTTATACTTTGCCATCTGTCCCAAACGGCAGGAGTACGACTTTTTTTCGTATCCGCTTGCCTACCTAAGAAGCCCTCGATTAGCCCACTCATGAGCCCTCCTATAAAATTGAGATAAATTATCATAACTTAAAAAAAAATTAAATTACGACACTATAAAAACGGCGTAATAGTATCGTAAATTACTTTAAAAACCTTTTAAAATTTTGTATATTTTTTATTTAAGATAATATAAAGGAAAATGCCGCATGCAAACATTAAAAAGGATAGTATCTGCCCCATAGATAAATTTAAAAATACAAAGCCGATCCCAAAATCAGGCTCTCTAAAGAACTCACATACAAACCTAGCAAAAGTATAAAGCACGGCATAAAGAGCGATGAGTTCGCCGTCAAATTTTTTAAATTTTCTATAAACAAAAAGGATGGCAAAAACCGCAAGCCCCTCTAAAACCGCTTCGTAAATTTGCGATGGATGACGCATCTGTCCAGCGACGTTAATCGCCCATGAGACGTCCGTGATACGACCGAATAGCTCTTGGTTTAAAAAATTTCCGATACGACCAAAAAAATATCCAAGCGGGATGCTAAGCGCGACGAGATCCAAAAGCTGCCACAAATTTTGCTTAAATTTACGACAAAAAGCCCACGTCGCTATCAAAAATCCAACCACCGCGCCGTGATAGCTCATACCGCGAATGCCGACAAATTCACCGTTGTAAAAGGGATTAAAAATCTGCCAAGGGTGAGTGAGATAATAAGCGGTATTTGGATCGTAAATGACGATGTAGCCGAGTCTAGCGCCCAGTATCACGCCGATTTCCACCCAGAAAAAGTAGTTATCTAGTATGGAGTTTGAGATAGCGATTTTATCGCGCTTGACGATAAATTTAGCCATCCCAAGCGCCACGAGTAGCGCTAGGACGTACATTATCCCGTACCAGTGCACCTTGATGCCAAACAGCTCAAACGCGACCGGGTCGAAATTTATATAAAAGTCATTCCACCAACTCATCTAGGTACGACTTTGACTTTTAGCGTATTTTCGATACCGCTCGCAAAATCCTCGAAAAGATAGCCCATCGCGCGGTAAAATTTACTTTTCGCTTCATTTTGCAAAACGGGAGCTAGCTTTTTGGCGTACGGTAGCAAATATGAGCTTAGCAAAACGCCTAAAATTTCCTTTGTTAGCTCGTCTTGTTTTAGCTCGACGACGGAGGAGAAAAACGAAAGCTCGTTTGTTAGGCTATCAAGCGCGCTGACATTTAAATTTGGGCTAAATTTGCACTTTTTATAAAAGCCTTCAAGGCGCGCCTTATCACCCTTGAAAAAAAACTCTGCATTAAAATATTTTTTCAAATTTGCAAAGTCTTTTGCGATCTCTAGGGTGTTCTCAGTTTTTAGCGACTCCTCGTATAGCTCGCGCCCCTTGGCGTTTGCTTCGCTATCGTTTGTTATTATCCATTTTGGATTTTTATTTAGCTCGCTAAAAAGCTTTGCACTCGGCGGTAGAGCGAAATTTAGCGCAAATATCCTTGCGATCACGGCGTAAAATTTACCCAAATTCATCTTTTTCCTTTTTGTTTTTTGCGGGATTTTACAAAATTTAGGCTAAATTTTAGATTTGCTTAAATCGCAATCTGATCGAATTTAACACGACCGTGACCGAGCTAAAACACATCGCCGCAGCTCCGTAAACGGGCGTTAGCATGAGTCCTAACGGCGCCAAAACTCCCGCCGCAACCGGGATACAAACGGCGTTATAAACAAACGCCCAAAACAAATTTTGTTTTATCGTTTTCATCGTCTCGTTGGCTAAATTTATCGTAGATACTGCGCTTTTTAAATCGTTTTTTACTAGCACTACGTCGCCGGCTTCTTTTGCGATGTCTGCGCCGCTACTCATCGCGATGCCCGCATTTGCTTGCTTTAGCGAGGCGGCATCGTTGATACCGTCGCCGACAAACAGCACCGCACCCTCTTCTTGCAGGCGTTTTATGGTTTCAAATTTTTCATTAGGCAGCATGCCGGCAAAGACCTTTTCGACGCCCAGCTTGCCCGCTACGTTTTTAGCGGTAAAGGCGTTATCTCCCGTTAGCATCACGGGCGTTATACCGGCATCTTTTAGGCTTTGCATAGCCTGCGCGGCGTCCTCTTTTACCGTATCGCTAAGCGCTATAAATCCAACGTAAATTTTATCCACGGCAGCGAGTACCACGCCGTTTCCTTCGTTTTGCGCTTTGGCTATTTGCTCCTTGGCCTGCGCGCTTATCTCCACGCCAAGCTCGCTTAAAAAAGCCTCGTTGCCCGCTATCACGCTATCGTCCTCGCTCTTTACGCCGCGTCCGGCGATATTTTCAAAACCCTTTTCATCGCCTAAAATTTTAAGCCCCAGCTCATTTGCGTATCTAACGATCGCAGCAGATATCGGATGCGAGCTTTTAGCTTCTAGAGCGGCGATTTTGGCTAAATTTTCATCGTTTATATCTGTAAAATTTACGGATATTTCGCCCTTGGTTAATGTGCCCGTTTTATCAAATATCGCGTATTTCACGTCGCCAAGAACCTCTAAAACCTCGGGATTTTTGACGAGGATTCCGTTTTTAGCGCCAAGCGAGAGCGAGGAGACGATAGCTATCGGGGTAGCTAGCCCCAGCGCGCAAGGACACGAGATAATGAGCACGCAAACCGCGCTTAGCACGCCTTGTAGCACATTTCCCGTAAGCGCAAACCAAGCAAAAAACGTAACGACGGCGATAGCGATCACGCTAGGCACGAAGATATTTGCCACACGGTCGGCAAAGCGGCTGATAGGCATCTTTTTGCTCGACGCGTCGCTTAAAAGTTCTAAAATTTGCGACAAAAGCGTCTGGCTAGCGAGCTTTGTAACCTTTACGTTGATGTAGCCGTTTAAATTTATAGTTCCCGCGTTAACCTCGTCGCCTTGCCTTTTATAGACGGGTAGGCTCTCGCCCGTTAGCATCGAGGTGTCGATCTCCGCGCCGCCGTTTATCACGACTCCGTCGCAAGGCACCGCGTAGCCGCTCTTTACGACCGCGATGTCGCCTATTTTTAGGCTCGCGACACCCGCTTCCAGCGCGCTGCCGTCTTTTTGTAGCACGAGAGCGGTTTTTGGCGACATATCCATGAGCGATTTTATATAATCGCTAGCACGAGCTTTTGAGCGCTCTTCTAAGAATTTACCCAGCAGCACGAAAGCCGTTATCATCGCTGCACCTGAAACGTAGAGGTGGCGCATGTTTTCAGGTAGGCGCTCGCCCGCGATAAAAACCCCCAGCGAATACGCAAACGCCGTGCTTGTTCCCAGCGCGACGAGTACGTTCATGTCGAAGTTTTTATTTTTCAGCGCGCCGTAAGCGTGGATGAAAAAGTCCCGCCCGCACGTAGCTATCGTGATAAAGGCAAGCGCTAGCATGATGGCTGATTTTGCCGCGCTTGGCTGCTCGCTCATCTCAAGTGCCATAATCACCGCGCTAAAAGCTGCGGCGGCTAGGAAATTTCGGCGTAAATTTAAGATATGTTTCTCGCGTTTGGCTTCAAATTCCACCAAATCTTTGGCCACGCCGTAGCCTAGTTTTTTTATCTTTTCTTCTATCGCGGCTTGTACTTCGGCGTTTTCTATGATAAATTCGCCCGAGCCGTTTGCGAAGCTGACCTTCGCGTCTAGTACGCCCGCGATTTTTTTCGTCACGCGCTCGATGGCGTTTGAGCAGTTTACGCAGGTCATGCCCGCGATGTTTAGTTTGATATTTTGCATCAAATTTTCTCTATGACGCTAAATCCCAAATCATCCAGCTCCTCTTTAAATTTCGCCTCATCCTTGCCGTCTAAATTTACGCTCACGACCTTTGGCTCTACGCTTAGATCAACCTTTATCTCGCCGTATTCATCGCCAAGGGCGTTTTTTATGGTGTTTGCGCAGTTTTCGCAGTGGATATTAGCAACCTTAAATTTAGTCATTCTATCTCCTTTGTCATATGGTAGTATTTGTGAGAATTTATTATCATTTCGCAGTCGGTCTCAAAGCCCAAGCGCTCGTAAAAAGCCATGGTTTTGGGCTTTTTTTCATCGACGATGAGGGCCACTTTTTTGATATTTCGTTTTGGCGCGAGGGTAAAGATAAATTTGATCAGCTCTTTTGCGATGCCTCGTCCGCGAAACCTCTCGTCCACGGCTAGACTATCGATATATAGCTCATCCGCAAAGCACTCCGTCTGCGGAACTTCGTTTGAGCCAAGCATACGCAAATGCGTCCTAATGGGTCCATCTAGCGTTTCGATCTCTCCTCCGTCGTAAGCACAAATCGCACCCGCGATCTCGCCGTCAAATTTGAAAACAAATACGTTGTTATAGCTTAGGCGATTTATCTCGCTTCTAAAAAATTTATGCAAAATTTCATCGCTCTTAGCAGGATCGCTCACGCCGCTAAGCGTAAATGCGATGTCCTCCATGGCTAAATTTAACAGCTCTATGCAGCGCGCGGCGTCGTCTTTTCGGGCATTTAAAATCATATTCGGATTATAGGACTTAAAGCTAAATTTTTTACTAATACGCTCAAAACCTCGCGTTTTTAAAAAAAATGCAAAATTTTTTTAGATATAATTGGGCAAAAATTTTTAAAGGAATGAAATGGGACGAGCGTTTGAATATAGGCGCGCCGCAAAGGAAGCACGCTGGGACAAGATGAGCAAGGTTTTTCCAAAACTCGCAAAAGCCATAACCGTGGCAGCTAAAGAGGGCGGCACGGAGCCTGATATGAACCCAAAACTCCGCGCCGCGATAGCAGCGGCTAAGGCGCAAAATATGCCAAAAGATAACATCGACGCGGCGATAAAACGCGCTAGCGGCAAGGATAGCGCGGATATCAAGACGATATTTTACGACGGCAAGGGCGCTCACGGCGTGCAAATCATCGTCGAGTGCGCCACCGATAACCCTACTCGCACGGTTGCTAACGTTAAGGCGATATTTAGCAAAAACGGCGGCGAAATCCTACCTAGCGGAAGCCTAAATTTCATGTTTACGAGAAAGAGCGTTTTTGAGCTTGATATGCCGGCAAAAGAGCTTGACGAGATCGAGCTAGAGCTCATCGACTTTGGTCTAACCGAGATCGAGGAAGAAGACGGCGTGCTCTATATCTACGGCGATTACGCAAGCTTCGGAACTCTTAGCGAAGGCATCGAAAAAATGGGTCTGGAGACCAAAAAAGCTAGCCTGCAGTACATCGCAAACTCGCCCATAAGTCTAAATGAAGAGCAAATGAGTGAGGTAGAAAAGCTGCTCGACAAGCTCGAAGACGACGACGACGTACAAGCGGTTTATACAAATATCGAATAAATTTAAGGAACAAAATGAGAAACGACGAACTAAAAATCTACGACATCGACGCGGCCGAGCTTGCTAAGCTCAAATTTGCCGTGATCCACACCGAAAAAGGCGATATGAAGCTTGAACTCTACGGTGACGAAGCGCCGCAAGCGGTGACGAATTTCGCTCAGCTAGCCAAAAGCGGCTTTTACGACGGATTAAATTTCCACCGCGTGATCCCAAATTTCGTGATCCAGGGCGGCTGCCCGCACGGTACGGGCACCGGTGGACCGGGCTGGCGTATCAAATGCGAGTGCGTAGGCCAAAAACACAAACATAAACGCGGAACGCTATCTATGGCGCATGCCGGACGCGATACGGGCGGCAGTCAGTTTTTCGTCTGCCACAGCGCGCAGCCGCACCTTGACGGCGTACATACGGTGTTTGGACAGATCGTGGATGAACCTAGCCTAAAGACGCTAGATAGCGTCAGACAAGGCGATAAGATAAACTCAATCGAAATTTTAGAGAGTTTGTAAAATTTGACGAAATTTGCGGCGGTGGGTAAAATTTGACCAAAATCGCTGCAATTTTTATCTTTTTATATAAATTAATTTGTTAAAATAGCTTTTTAATAATTTTTAAAGGACACCTCTTGAACCCAAGCGTTTCAAACGCGGCAAAACCGCAAAAACCTTTTCTTATTAGAATGTTTACCAGCCTAGCGTTTTGGGTGGTTTTTGGCATCGTCGCCGGTATCGCGGTCGGCATGATTTTCCCCGACCTAGGTATCGCGAGCAAGCCGGGCATCGACTACTTTATCAAAGCCTTAAAAGCCCTCATCGGACCGATTATTTTCCTCACGATAGTCTCAGGCATCATCGGACTTGAGAGTATGAAGGAGCTAGGTTCCATCGGACTTAAAGGATTTATCTACTTTGAGGTCGTTAGCACCATAGCGCTTGCAGTGGGAATAATCTTTGGCGAGACGCTAAAACCGGGTCACGATATGCACCTTGACTACACGCAGCTTGACGCCTCTAGCGTAGAGAAATTTACGAGCCAAGCCTCAAATATAGACGCATATAGCGGAATTTTAGCGCACAAGCTTCATATTTTACGCGGCGCGGTACCGGTTGACGGTATCTTCCCTTACGTGCATCTGCTTGATCCGTTTATCAAATCAAACACGCTTCAGGTGCTATTTTTGGCCATAGTGACGGCCGTCGCGATCTCGTTTTTAAAGCACGACTATAAAAAGAATATCCTAAGACCGCTTGAAATCGTTCAGCACTGGGTGCTAAAACTGCTTACGATTTTGATGCTATTTAGCCCGGTTGCGGCATTTTCAGCGATGGCGTTTTTGATCGGTAAATTCGGCATAAACTCGCTTTTAGGTATGCTTGAGTTACTTTTCGTTATGGCGATTGCGAGCTTGTTTTTTATCTTCGTAGTTTTGGGCGTGATTTGCTATTTTGCGAAGGTCAATATCTTTAAATTTATGCGCTTCATCGCAAAAGAAGTCCTGATCGTATTTGCGACGAGCTCCTCAGAGACAGCGCTAGCTCCGCTCATGCAAAAGCTAGAAGCCGCAGGTATCCACAGAGGCGCGGTTGGGCTCATTATACCGACTGGATATTCGTTTAATCTCGACTGCACGAACATCTACCTATCGCTTAGTGTTATTTTCCTCGCTCAAGCCTTCGGTATCCCGCTAACAGTCGAGCATTTGATACAAATTCTCGTCATCTTGATGGTAACGAGCAAGGGCGCCGTCGGCGTCACGGGCTCTGGATTTATCATACTTGCCGGTACGCTTGCCGCGCTTCCTAGCGCAGGTATTCCTGTCGTTACGGTTGCAGTGCTGCTTGGCGTGGATAAATTTATGTCCGAGATGCGCGCGGTCGGAAACCTCTGCGGTAACGCCGTAGGCTGCCTAATCATCTCGATCTGGGATAAAAAAGTAGATATGGAGAAATTCCGCTACGCGCTCGATCACCCGGACGAGTTTCACTTCCATTCGTAAATTTAAGGCGGTGGGCTTTTAGCTCATCGCCTTGCTCAAACTACCCAAATTAAAATTCGTATTTAAATCCCGAAATCCTACCCTTATCGTCAAATTTGATCAAAAGCTCTTTGTCAAATTTAGCGACGATTTCGTCTTTGGCTTTCTTAAAAAATCCGCCTTTTTCGATATTTTCATCAAATTTGACTTCGTTGAATTCCAAAAAGCTTTTGATGAAAATTTTATGATCTACGTCGTGATTTTGTATGCAGCTACTTGCTGTTTTGACAAACTCGTGCGCGCTAAGAGGCTCAAAAAGCAAATCCGGCGCATCTGTGATAGCCACAAACGCACAGCCCTTATCGTGTCTGCAGCCGTTGTAGCACTAATTTTCGTCAGCGACTCCGCACGCGACGATACAT
>CAURMS010000041.1:0-8880 GCA_963526085.1 uncultured Campylobacter sp.
TGAAACAATCGGGTACTTTTAACGAGCACCAAGCCGTCGGCGAACGCGTGATGGACAGCAACGACATCGAGCGCGAGCGCGGCATCACGATTCTCTCGAAAAACACTGCGATCCGCTACAAGGACACCAAAATCAACATCATCGACACCCCAGGCCACGCCGATTTTGGCGGCGAGGTAGAGCGCGTGCTAAAGATGGTCGACGGCGTTTTGCTGCTCGTGGACGCACAAGAAGGCGTAATGCCGCAGACTAAATTTGTCGTGAAAAAAGCGCTCTCGCTTGGCCTTCGCCCAATCGTCGTCGTAAATAAAATCGACAAACCAGCAGCCGATCCCGATCGCGTGATAAACGAGATTTTCGACCTTTTCGTGGCGCTTGAGGCAAACGATGAGCAGCTAGAGTTCCCAGTCGTTTACGCAGCGGCTAGAAACGGCTACGCGAAGCTAAATTTGGCCGATGAAAACGTAAATATGCAGCCTCTTTTTGAGACGATTTTGTCTCATGTTCCGGCTCCTAGCGGCGATATAAACAATCCTTTGCAGCTTCAGGTTTTCACACTTGATTACGACAACTACGTCGGTAAAATCGGCATCGCGCGTATCTTTAACGGCAAAATTTCTAAAAACCAAAACGTAATGCTCGCTAAAGCCGACGGTACGAAAATGACGGGCAGGATCTCAAAACTCATCGGCTTTTTGGGTCTTGAGCGCCGCGATATAGACGAGGCGCAGGTGGGCGATATCGTAGCGATAGCGGGCTTTGAGGCGCTAGACGTCGGCGATAGCGTCGTAGATCCAAACTCTCCGATGCCGCTTGATCCGTTAAAGATCGAGGAGCCTACGCTTAGCGTTGTGTTTAGCGTAAACGACAGTCCGCTAGCGGGCACCGAGGGTAAACACGTAACCTCAAACAAGATCGACGAGCGTTTATCTGGCGAGATGAAAACAAACATCGCGATGCGATACGAAAATATCGGTGAGGGCAAATTTAAGGTTAGCGGCCGCGGCGAGCTGCAAATCACGATTTTGGCCGAAAATATGCGCCGAGAGGGCTTTGAGTTTTGCCTCGGACGTCCTGAGGTTATCGTAAAAGAGATCGAAGGCGTGCGCTGCGAACCATTTGAGCTACTAGTGTGCGACGTGCCGGACGAGTTTAGCGGTACCGTGATCGAAAAACTAGGACGCAGAAAGGCCGAGATGGTCTCGATGAACCCGACCGGCGACGGACAGACTAGGATCGAGTTTGAGATCCCTGCGCGCGGCCTAATCGGCTTTAGAAGCCAGTTTTTGACCGATACGAAAGGCGAGGGCATCATGAATCACAGCTTCCTTGAGTTTCGCCCGCTCATCGGTAGCGTCGAGCACCGCAGCAACGGCGCTCTGGTGTCTATGGAAAACGGCGTGACGCTAGCGTATAGCCTCTGGAACTTGCAAGATCGCGGCATCCTTTTTGTCGATCCGCAAACCAAGACCTACGTGGGCATGATTATCGGCGAGCACAGCCGTCCAAACGACCTAGACGTAAACCCGATCAAAGGTAAAAACCTAACAAACGTGCGCGCTAGCGGCTCTGACGACGCTATCAAGCTCGTACCGCCTAGAAAGCTAAGCCTTGAACGCGCTCTGGAGTGGATCGAGGAGGATGAGTTGGTCGAAGTCACGCCGTCAAACATACGCGTGCGCAAACGCTATCTCGATCCGACTATGCGCCGCAGAATGGCAAAAACAAAAGAATAAATTTTATAAATTTAGCCTGCAAATTTACACTTTTTGCGGGCTAAATTTTTGCTCTTTAAGTGTTCTCGCAATATTTTTCACTCGCTTTAAATCCGCTCAAATTTGACGTCAAATTTTAGTTTTAAATATAAGTAAAAAGTAAATTATATTACATTTTAATATAAATAGAAATAATAAATATATAAGAAATATAGTGATACAATTTCACACTAAATATTATTTTTAAGGAGCGATTGTGAAGAAAATTTCACTTTTAGCAGCGATTTGCGGTGCTGTTTTTGCGCAGCAAACCTACGAACTAAACGTGCCGAACATGAACTGCGGCGGTTGCGCCAAGAAAATCGAAGATGCCGCAAAGGGCGTCAAGGGCGTCACCGCAGTGAGCTTTGATCTAAAAAGCAAAGACGTAAACATCACCGCAGATAGCGGCGTGAACGTGATGGACATTGTGCAAGCAATCCAAGCCAAAAAATACAAAGTCGGTATCAAAGAATGAAAAAGCTAGCTCTAGCGCTGGCGCTTTGCGCGGCGGCGTTTGCGGACAAGACTCTGGTTTACGAGATCCCAAACATGGCCTGCGTGAGCTGCTACGAGGTCATCACGCAGACGCTAAATACGCTTAACGGCGTGAAGAAATTTGAGGTAAATTTGGAAGCTAAAACGGCCGACATCGTCGTCCAGGACGACTTTGCCGAAAATACGGTCGTAGAGGCGCTCAAAAAAGAAGGCTATCAGGCGATTTTAAAATCCGCTAAATAGCGTTCATCGGTCGTATCCGAGATTAAATTTACGATGCTTTTGGCTTCAGATACGGTTTTTAAAAACACTGTTTTATTCCAAGCGGAGTAAAATTTAGCAATAGCCTTAAAAGCTTGCAAAAGAGTTTTAAGGCTCTAAAACTCTAGGCTCAAATTTTCTCTCTTTTCTGAAATATTTAAAATATACGTAAATGCAAAATAGCGGGATAGAAATATACCAAAAAGCGATAACTAAGACATAAAAAACAGCAAATCCTATCAACCCCATACCTATCACTAAAGCAAGCAGTAAGTCGTCCATCTTTAGCGCCTCCGTTGTATAAATTTGCGCTTCAATTTTAATAATATAAATATAACAAAAAGCTGAATAAATGTATTATGTGCGGAGACTGGCGCGCTGACGCGTGCTTCAGAGGTTCGAAAAAGAGGAGTGGGCGAAATCCATCGTTGCAAGGATGGGCTTTTTGCTTCAGTCTGCGACCTTGCAACTGCAAGCAGAGGGCTGTCCGCGAACTTAAAGGGAGTGTGGCGGGATTGAAAAACAACTTTGGCTATCAAGATGGACTTAGATAACTTCGACAAAGCAAGTTTGGTTTCAAACTCCAACGGAGTAAATTTTAACGCTAAAATCTAAATACGTGTTTTTTAAATTTATTATTTTCATATTTTACTTTATTAAAAGTATATCAAATTTGGCGGCAATTTTAATCCGCTTGAAAATTTACATCCGAAGTCAAATTTGGTCTTCATCCGCAGCAATAGTAAAAACATCCGCCGTCAAGCTAAAGCCTTTAAATATTAGCACAACCAAAATACGCAAACAAGCTGTGCAAACAATCAAAACCCCCACGCAGTAGCAGCCACAAAGGAGCCGTCCAAAAGCCCAAAATCAAGCCTAAATTTACGAATTTTAGCTCCGTTTAGCTATAATCACACTCAAAAAAGGAGCAAAAATGTACATAGTCCTAGGCATCATCGCCGTTCTCGCGCTCATAGTCATCTCGATCTACAACTCACTAGTCGGCAAGCGAAACCAAGTCCTAAATATCAAATCAGGCGTCGATACGCAGCTAAAAAAGCGCTTTGACCTCATCCCAAACCTCGTCGCCACCGTCAAGCAGTATCTCGCGCACGAGCGCGAACTGCTAGAAAACATCTCCGCGCTTAGAAGCGGCATCCAAAAGGCTGCGGGAGACGAGCAGAGATTTGCGCTAAACGGCGAGCTATCAAATCTAATCTCAAAGTTAAACGTCGTCGTGGAGAATTATCCTGAACTAAAAGCAAACGAAAACGTAATGCACCTACAAAAAACGATAAACGATATCGAGGAGCAGATCTCCGCCGCGCGCCGCGCCTACAACGCCGCTGTGACTGACTATAACAACGCCGTGGAGATGTTTCCCTCAAACATCGTCGCTAGCTGGGCGAGGTTTAGCAAGGCGGCATTTTTCGAGGTGCCGAAAGGTCAAGACGACCCGCTCGACGTGCACGAGCTTTTTAACCGCTAAATTTGCGCTCGTTTGGTCAAATTTGACGTTAAATTTGAGCGCTTTAACTGCGCCTTTGAAAACACGAGCGGGCTTCGTCGGTTCGTCAAATTTAAAGACAAAAACGTCAAATTTGATCTAAAATTTGAAGTGCTGCCCGTAAAATAGCCAAATTTGCAAAAACGGCGTTAGATTAAAAATAGGAGCGAAAATGGACGATCTGGTCTTGCTAGAGCTTGAGCGGCAAAAGGTTTTGCGCTCGCTTTTTAGGCTAAAGCTCACCTGCGTCTTTGTCGCCGTTGCGGTGGCTTGGCTACTTTATCTAGCCGCGCAAAACGCCGCCCTTAGCGCGGGCGCGTTTGTAGTCTGTGGGGCTGCGATGTACTATTTTTTCGAGAGTATTTTCACGGATAGCTTTACCTTTAAATTTAAACGAAAAGTCGTGAGGAGCATCGTGGAGAGCTGCGGTCTTGCGTATTATCCGGGTGAGCGCGTAGAGAGCGATTATCTTTATATGATTTATGACTTTGACATCGACAAATACTCGGGCAACGACCTGATTTTCGGGCAGATAGAGGGCGTGCGGGTCAAATTTAGCGACGTAGAGGCGATAAGCATCAAAGAGGATCTACACGGAAACAAGACGCACAGAGTGCTTTTTGCGGGGCTTTTGTTTGTCGCCGATTTTCCTAAACGACTAAAGGGCGTTACGCAAATTTGCAGCGGGATGGATGATTTTAAGGACTACGGCGGTAAGCGTGCGAGGATGGATGATGCGGAGTTTGAGCGACTATTTCGCGTCTATACGACCGATCAGATCGAGGCTAGATACGCGCTCACGCCTAGCTTGATGGAAAATCTAAAACTGCTAAAAACGAGATTTCACCGCCCTATAAATATCGTGCTAGTCGGTGATAAAATCTGCATGGCGATCCGCACGGGGCGCGATAACTTCGAGCCTGATCTGCGCCGTCCGCTCGTGGGCAAAGGGGCAAATAGATTTTACAAAGACGAGATCGGAGGCTTCCTTCGTATCGTGGAGGAGCTGCGGCTAAACCGTAAAATTTGGCTGGATTAGGGACTTTGGCGTCAAATTTGACGGGCGGCTGACCCGCACCCTAAAAACGCAAGCAAGCGGGCTAATCTAAAACAGTACGGCAAAAACGCAAAAAGGAGAGTTGGTGAAGGGCGTAGCGATAAACGAAACGACGATAATCGGCGATGACGGCAAATACTATAAATTTAGCTTCGAGGACGTGCGCTCTGGGCGACCTAGCGGCTGCGAGAGAGCGGCGTTTCTGCCTGACGTTGCGTTTGAGAGCGATGTATTTTTGATCGCAGACGAGGGCTAAAAGCGCGCGACGAAAGACGTCAGAAGCGAGGAGACGAAGGTTGCGTTAAAAGAGAGTGTGGCGTTTGAGCGGGCTAGGATGCTGGGTATCGCATCGGGCATCGTGCCGGCCGTGATCAAGATCTACGCGTACTTTATCGCTAGCTACTCGGGGCTAGCGCTGCAGATCGCGGATAATCTCGCCGTCATAGCAGCCGCACTGCTAACTTACGCGGCGCTAGGCGGAGTCGCCAGGCTCGCTCATAGCGAGGATCTGCACGTAAACTACGGCAAGGCGATGATCGTGATGTTCGTCGCTCACGTCACGGCGACGCTGGCGTCCTATATGGCGGACGCGGCTCATCCGCTCGCTAAGCTAGTCGCCGTCATCGCGCTACTGCTGCTTGGCTACGTCGCGTTTGTGTGGGGGAGGGTCTTTTTCGAGCTTGCGAGACTAACTAGAAACGGGCTTTTTCACGTCTACGTTTGCACGTTTTTTGCAGGCGAGCTGCTGTGGGCGAGCGGTGTTTTGGCGGTATTTGGTTTCTTTTTGCTCGTGGCTTCGTTTTTTATCTACATCGCGGCATGGGTGAAAACGGACAAGGTCGGCGAAGCAAAAGACGCGGGGCTTTTTATCTATTAAATTTGACTCGGCTTGGGTTTTAAATTTACCCAAATTTGAGTGATTTGGTGGAGGCAAAGTCGGTAAACCGATCGCCAGTATCGACCGGTTTACTAAAAACTAAAATTTGAGCTCAAGCGAGCCTAAATTTATTCTCCCGGCTAGCCCGAGTCGCCGCTACCAGACGGATAAAGTCGGTATCGTCAAAACTCAGGCAGCCGCGCACTAGCTACTGCAGCCTCTCTAGCGCCCTTTTGGCGTATTCGTTACCTTGGGCCGCTCCGCGCTTGTAGAACTCTATGGCCTTATCCATATCCCTTGCGACGCCGTAGCTATTCTCGTAGCATATAGCTAGATTGGTTAGAGCCTGAGGATCGTCATCGGCAACGGCTTTTTGGATGTAGACGAGTGCTTTTTTATAGTCTTTTTTAAAGTGTATTCCGTTTAGATACATATTTCCTAGCATTGCGTCCGCGCCCGTGTCGCCTAGTTTGCTTGCCTTTTCAAGGGTTTGCGCGGCTAGTTTATAGTCCGTCATGCGGTAATAGATCCGCGCCATATTAGAGTGGGCGAGCGAATCGTTTAGTCCCATGGCTTTTTTGTACCACTTTACGCCTTCGCCAATGTTAGACATCCTCACCTCGTATAGGTAGCCCTACGAGCGTAACGGCTCTAGCGTCGCCGGCTTCTGCTCGCGGCGTGATGAACGCCAACGCTTCTTTATATTTCCCGCTATCGTCTAGCGCTATAAATTTATCGTAATCCTCGTTAGAGAGCCCAAACGCCGCGGTGATCGCAAACGCGCATAATGTTATTACCGTCTTTTTCATCTTAGTTCTCCAGTACTAGCAGGTCTTTAAATTTATGCTTGACGCTCCTTATCGCGTCGCCGTCCTCGGTGTAGTCCGTGATATAGCCGTCCTTATCGATGGTAAAGTAGACAAAGCCGTAGGTGCTGTAGTTCACACCCGTTACGCTGCAGCCCCAGAAGTTGCACGATCTATTTACCGATAGTACTTCGCGCGGTTCGTGCTGCATATAAAATTTGTTCGAAAGCATACCTATCTCGATGTGCGACCAGCCGCCGGAGTATTTTTCCATATCTAGGATATGGCGGCCTTTTAGTTGAGTTAGCTCTTTGTTTTCTAGAAATATATTAGATGGACCGATGCCGTATGTAGTACATCCGCCTAGCAGGAAGGCGCATAAAAGCGGCAGGAAAAATTTTTCGCATTTTTGATCTCTTTTGATTTTTGCGCCCGATTTTATCCAAAGGTACGGCGCAAGTTAATATTTTGGGTTTGCGGTTAAATTTACAGCCTTGCGGAGTTTTAAATTTGACGCCAAATTTGATCTATCTTGCGTCAAATTTGGCTTCGTTTCAGAGCAAAAAGGCGGGCAAAATCGGCTATAAATTTAACTCTGCTGCTAAATTTACCACGGGGCAGACAAATTGCTGCCGCTAGCTAAACAGCCTAGTCTGCTAGCCCCTCTTTGCCGCATTTTTCGATTAGCTCGTCAAATTCTGCCTTGCTAAACGCGCTTACTACGATATTTTTAGCATCGATAAATTTGTATTTATCTCTCGGCAAATTTTGGATGAAACTTTCATATTTCAGCGTCGCTAGGATCTCGTATTTTTCCTCATCGTCGCCATCTCCGCCAAATATCGCAACCGACCAGCGTGCGACTTTCTCATCGCCCAGCATTTGTAAATTTTTATACTCCACGCTAGGCTCAAAGGGCAGCACAGTAACGACGTCTTGCGACAGGACGTACTGCCCGATGATCTCGCCGCTATCGTTCCTGCGGAAAAACATCTGATTTGCAAAATACGCGTCCAGGTTTTGGATATCGGTTACGAACTTGCTAAATTCCCCCGCGGGATCCTTCGCGCCCATGATGCGAGCCATGATCTTTTTATCAAACGACACTTCGTTTCTTATGCCGTAAATAGTGCTGATTTGCGCCTCTTTTTGCAAATTTTGCTCTATCGCCTCTAGCCCTGCGCGTATGTCGTGCTCATAGTTAAAGCTTTCGATATTTTGCGCGCTAAATTTCTCGCCGTCCTCGCTCGTTATATCGCTGTCCATTTTTATGGCTAGGCTTTTTAGGTACTCTAGCGCGATTTTCCAGTCCGTGCGGGTACTTGGCGTGCCGATGCGGACGTTGTAGGCGCCGTCCTCGTATCCGATCTCAAAGCCGCGTCCGCTAAGTCCGTCCGTGCCGGCAACTAGGCAGTCGAGCTCGTCAAGCTTCGCGCCGTAAAAGCCCTCGGCGTCAAACTCCTCGTCATCCTCGTCGGCATTAAACTGCGATAAATTCGGCACCAGTCGCAGCGCCTCCTCCACGCTCATCACGGGCGCAAGGCCGACTAGAAACTTCTTTTTATTTTTAACAAAAAAGGTGATACTCATTTTTGTTCCTTTGATATTAAATTTAGCGTCGCGTAGCATTTTGACGGAGTCAAATTTGAGCGTAAATTCGGCGCGTCAAATTTGCCGTCGTTTGTAGCGGGCAAGTAAAATCCGGGCGCAAATTTAACCAAATGCGCCCAAATTTGGCTCACTCGTCTTTTTTCTCGTTCTCTTTTTTGCCAATCTTTTCTTTGGCGGTTTTTATGAGATTTTCGGCAGCTTTGTAGAGCTTCTCGCCTAGTTCTTTTGATTTTGCTTTGAGGTTTTCGCCGATCTCGCTAGCACTTATCTCGGTTAGCTTCTCCTCGGTTCGTTTTTCAAAGTCGTTTATCTCTTTTTTGAGCGCTTCTATGCGTTCTTTAGTGTTAAAATTTTCTTTAAGCTTATCGCCGGCTTGGCCGACCTCGCGCTTTAGCTCTTCAAATTTAGCCCCTGCAAGGCTCGCGAATTTATCGATATTTTCGTTAAATTTTAACTCCTCTAGCTGAAGCTCGATCTGGCGCGAAACGTCGTTTTGCAGGCGCTTAAAT
>CAURMS010000042.1:0-8726 GCA_963526085.1 uncultured Campylobacter sp.
ACTATAGCCTGCCTAAAAAATATATCTTAAGTATGTTTCCATATCCTAGCGGACGCATCCATATGGGACACGTGAGAAACTACACCATCGGCGACGCCTTGGCTCGCTACTACCGCAAGCGCGGCTACAACGTCCTTCATCCGATCGGCTTTGATAGCTTTGGCATGCCTGCGGAAAATGCGGCGATAAAGCACAAAATCCATCCTAAAATTTGGACTTATGAAAATATAGATTACATGCGCGGCGAGCTTGAGACGCTAGGACTTAGCTTTTCTAAAAAGCGCGAATTTGCGACTTCTGATCCGCTTTATACTAAATTTGAGCAAGAATTTTTCATAAAGATGTACGAAAAAGGGCTGGTTTACCGCAAAAACGCGGTCGTGAACTGGTGCGAATACGACCAAACCGTACTTGCTAACGAGCAAGTCGAGGACGGATGCTGCTGGAGATGCGGTAATGCCGTCATCCAGCGTGAGCTACCTGGCTACTACCTAAAGATCACCGATTACGCGCAGGAGTTACTGGACGACCTAAAGCGCCTTGAGGGCAAATGGCCGTCTCAAGTGCTTACGATGCAGGAAAACTGGATCGGCAAGAGCTTTGGGCTTGAGTTTAAATTTGATCTAGACGAGGAGTCGAAGCGGATTTTAGAAGGCGATGAGCAGATAGACGGTTTTGAGGTATTTACGACGCGCCCGGATACGATTTATGGCGTTAGCTATGCAGCCTTGGCGCCTGAGCACAAGATCGTAAAAAGGCTACTTGACGGCGGTAAGCTTGAGGCGGCCAAAGCCGAGAGAATTAGAAAAATTTTAAACCAAAGCCCGCGCGAACGCCAAGCTAGCGAAAAAGACGGTCTATTTTTGGATATAAACGTCGTGCACCCGCTAACGGGCGAAAAAGTGCCTGTTTGGGTGGCAAATTTCGTTTTAGTGGACTACGGTAGCGGCGCGGTTATGGCGGTGCCGGCTCACGATGAGCGCGATTACGAGTTTGCGAGCAAATTTGACCTACCGATAAAGTGGGTGGTTAAACCTGTGCAGGGTGAATTTGAGGGCGGCAAGGCGCTAACTGAATACGGAATATCTATAAATTCGCCGCTCATAAACGGACTAGGCAGCGAAGAGGCAAAGTTAAAAATCATAGAAAAATTTGAAGCGGACAAGATTGGCAAACGCGTCGTAAATTTTAAAATCCGCGACTGGGGCATCTCTAGGCAGCGCTATTGGGGTGCGCCGATACCGATGGTGCACTGCAAGTGCTGCGGCGTCGTGCCTGAAAAGATCGAAAATCTGCCTGTGACGCTACCTGATGATGTGCGGATAACAGGCGAGGGAAATCCACTCGATAAACACGAGAGCTGGAAGCACGTAAAGTGCCCAAAATGCGGCGGCGAGGCTATCCGCGAGACCGATACGATGGATACGTTTTTTGAAAGTAGCTGGTATTTCGCCAGATACGCGAGCGACGAAAAAACGTGGCAGGAGCGCGCGTTTGACGAAAAAAGCGTGAATTATTGGATGAACGTGGATCAGTACATCGGCGGTATCGAGCATGCGATCTTACACCTGCTTTACGCGAGATTTTTCCAAAAGGCCTTGCGAGACCTGGGTTACTTAAGAGATGACGAGCCGTTTGAGCGACTGCTTACTCAGGGCATGGTGCTAAAAGACGGCAAGAAAATGAGTAAAAGCAAGGGCAACGTGGTCGATCCAGATGACATCATACATAAATACGGCGCCGATACGGCGAGGCTTTTTATCCTATTTGCCGCGCCTCCGCAAAAGGAGCTTGAGTGGAACGATAGCGCAGTCGAGGGCGCGTTTAGATTTTTAAACCGCTTGTACGAACGAAGCGCTGGTGTAAAAAAATGCGCGCAAATCCCGCAGATAACGCACGCAAATTTAAGCAAAGAAGAAAAATACGCGCGTATGAAGGTTTACGAAGCGCTTAAAAAATCAAACGACGTTTATGAGGAAAATTTTACCTTTAATACCCTAATCGCTGCTTGCATGGAGGCTCTAAACGCGGTAAATGCGCAGGATAACGAGGACGTAACGACGGAAGCGTTTTTTATCATCTTAAATTTGCTCGAGCCTATCGTGCCGCATGTCGCAAATGAGCTTAGCGAGCAGTTATTTGGCAGGGCAAATTTTACGAAAATAGAAATTTTGGATGAGGTTTTCGAAAAAGATAGCTTAAATTTGGCTATTACCGTTAACGGCTAAAGGCGCGGCGAATTTGAAGCGCCAAGCAGCGCGAGCGATGACGAGGTTTTGGCTCTAGCTAGACAAAGTGCGGCTAAATGGCTAGAAGGAAAAGAAATAATCAAACAAATTTACGTGAACGGCAAACTCGTAAATTTTGTGATAAAAGGCTAAATCGTGAAGATAAAAATTTTACTACTTTTGGCGACTTTCATCTTGGTTGGATGTGGTTATAAGCCCGTCTCAAAGATCACGAACGACATAATGGGCGACCGTGTATACGTAAATGTGCTAATAAGCAAAGAAGAGCCTAAAAACAGCGTTTGGATCAAAGATAGCGTACTAGAGGGTATCGTAACAAGGCTGGGCAAACGCATAAGCTACGATAAAAACGAGCCAACCACCATAACCGTCTCGATCAAATCGCTCAACTATCAAGCGCTATTATATGATGAAAACGGCTATGTGACGTCGTATAAAGCGATACTAACGCTAAATTTCGACACTAAGTTAAAAGGCGGCAAAACGCTATCGGTGACGACTTCGGGCGAGCACGACTTTACCGTTTCGCAAAAGGTAAGGAATACTAGATTTGCTGACGGTGTTATCAGCGAGAGCGAAAAGTATAACGCTATAAAAGAGGCTTCGCAGGAGGCTTTTGACGAATATATCGCCGTGCTTGCGGTAAAAGGGCTAAAAAATGGCGACTAGCGTCAGCCAAGTCATAAAAGAATCAATCCAGACCATGAAAGAGCGCGGGCTCATGCTAACTCCGGATAACTACGCCGAGGTTTTTTGCGAGATAGCGAAAAAAAACGGCGTAATAGTGCCTGATTGCCAGAAGCTTGAAAAATACTCGGCTCGTCTAAACGACGAGCTTAAGGCGCAACTAAAACAAAAAAACGTAAGAAACTTGGACGAGCTTTTTGCTTTTATGGCCGCTAGGCTAAATTCGCCCGGCCTTGCCGAGTATCCAAAACTAATAAATGCGCTCATAGCTATGAATAAAAAGGTTTTTCAAGCCGTAGCTTCGCTACATAATAAAAATGCTAAAAATTTAGCCGAAGCAAGCTCCGAAGCTCTAAATAGAAGACTAGATGCGCAAGCCATAGATAGAATAAAAGATAAGTGGTTTGATTTTTTAACCGATTACGACGAAAGTTTTTAGAAAAGATAGGGCGTATAAGGCGAAAAAAATTTTAGCTACTTAAAAGATATAGATGCAGAGCTTGAGGATGATTTGACTAAAGAGCAGGCTTGCGAAAAACTAGTTCCGCTCGTATCGGATATGCTAAGACCTTCTATTACCGATAAAATCGACGGCGAGATAGAAAAAGTAAATAAAATTTTAAAAAGCGATCCAAAGCTTTTAGAAGATTTCTCGGTTAGAAAAAATATAGAAAATTTGACCAAAAAGCGTATCGAACTTGATAGGGCTGAGGTTTCGACGAAAGTTGGTGCGCTAGATAAAGTTTTGGACGGTATAAACGAGCAAATAGCAAGCCTAATCAGCAGTTCTTCTAAGAGCTCGAGCCAGATGCAGTTTATCAAAAACGATCTGAATTCGATAAATTTAAACGAAGATAGCTTTGAGGTGATCAGGGATAAGTTAAAAAATATCGCCGATACCCTAGATGTCGAGGTTAAGCAATTGGGCGAGCAGATGCTAAGCGACCAGCAAACTATAAAAGAGCTACAAGCAAAAGTGAGCAAGCTGGAAGTAGAGCTAGAAAGCGCGAAAGCCGAGAGCAAAGAGGATTTTTTAACTAAAACCGCGACAAAAAAAGCACTAATGGAAGAGCTTGGGCGGCTGGAGGTTGATTTTTTACAACAAAATGCCGACTACGCCGTGTGTTTTTTTGACATAGATCATTTTAAAAATATAAATGATATATACGGCCACGACGCCGGCGACGTGATAATAGCAAGCGTAGGAAGGGTGCTTAGGGGCAACTCCAGGGAAGCCGATTTCGTCGCTAGGTACGGCGGCGAGGAGTTTGTGGTGTTGTTGCCGGGGTTTGATATTGCGCAGAGTATAGAGTTTGCGAATAAGGTGCGCGATGTGCTAAGAAACTCCAAATTTTTATACAAAGACGAACGCATTAGTGTTACGGTGAGTTGCGGCGTTGCTATACGTAGCCAAAATCAAAGTCAAGCAGCCGTATTAGAAGCTTCGGATAAAATGCTATATCAGGCTAAGCAAAACGGCAGAGATCAGGTGATGCCTAAAATTTAATGAAACTAGAATATTTTTTAGAAAACAAACCCCTTTTTTATAAGGAAATCAACCGCGCGCGTATGCCAAATGCCTTTAAATTTGTACAAGGTGCGTTTAAAATACCAAAAATCATCCATATCATCGGCACGAACGGCAAGGGCAGCACGGGGCGATTTTTAGCGCAGATGCTCGCTCGCGGCCATAGCGTCGGACACTATACGAGCCCGCATATTTTCGAGTTTCGCGAGAGATTTTGGATGAACGGCGCCGTAGCTAGCGCGGACGCGCTCGAGACGGCTCACGAGAAGCTGATTAAAATTTTGCCTGCCGAGGTCGCGCGCTCGCTTTCGTATTTCGAGTATGCGACGCTGCTTTGCGCTCCGCTTTTTGAGGGGTGCGACTTTTTCGTCTGCGAGGCGGGCGTTGGAGGAGAATTTGACGCTACGAACGTATTTGACAAGCGCCTTAGCCTCTTTACTCCGATCGGTTTTGATCACACTGCGCTACTGGGCGACACGCTTGAGAAGATCGCGACGACTAAATTTAACGCGATGGCGGACGTTGCTTTAATGAACGACGATATGAACGAGCTTTGCGTCGGTATCGCTAGGCAAATCGCCGCTAAAAAGGGCGTAACGCTCAAATCTGCGTCCGAAAATTTAAGCGACGATGATAAAAATGAGATTAAAATTTATGCGGAAAAATTTGGCTTACCAGAGTTTTTGCGCTCAAATTTGACCCTTAGCTCCTCGGCGTTTAAGGAGCTTGGATTTAGCTTAAATTTAACAAATTTAGGCGCGCTGGATCTTAGCGGACGCTGCGAACAGATCGCGCCAAACGTCACTATAGACGTCGGGCACAACGAGATGGCGGCACAGGCTCTCGTGAAAAGATTTGAGGGCAAAAAGCTAAATTTGATCTTTAACGCCTTTGCCGACAAGGACATAAAAGCCGTCCTAAAGGCGATCAGGCCAATCGTCAAAAAGACCTACATCATCGAGTACGAGACGCCGGGCCGCGAGCTTGCGACGGAGCAGGTGAAAGAGGCTTTGTGCCAGCTCGGTATGGAGTTTGCGGACTTTACGGACGTGCGTGCGGACGAGGAGTATCTGGCGTTCGGGTCGTTTTACCTCGTGGAAGCCTTCCTAAAAAGGTACCGCGGTGCAAAGTGAGGTTTTTGAGTATTTTTTAAACGGAGGCGATGCGCAGCTGCTGTTCTGCGATGATGATAAGTAAGCTATCGCGGCTCTTATCGCGGCGGAATTTGCCGGGCTTAGGGCTTTTAGATTGCCCGATTTTAGAGCGCGAGAGGGCGATGATCTGCGCAGCTTTAGCGCCGAGCTTTTTGAGCTCTCCTCCGAGCTGGCTAAATTTTACGAATTTGAGGGCAAAAAGGTCCTCATCAGCCCCATTTGCACGGTGCTAAACAAACTTCCCGGCAAAAAACATCTACAAAAACTCACTCTAAATTTCGGCGATAAAATCGACCCCAAAGAGCTAGCCGAAAAGCTACTGCGATTTGGCTACGAGGCGGTCGATATCGTAGAGAGCGAGGGCGAGTTTTGCGTACGCGGCGAGATCATCGACGTTTTTTGCGTCGGCGCGCAGGAGCCAAACCGCATTTTGCTTTTTGATGACGAGATAGAGAGCATCAGACACTACAGCACGCAAACGCAAATTTCAAACAAAACCGAGCTAAAGAGCGTTGAAATTTCGCCTTTTATCGCGGCTCTTGGCGAGGCTGAATTTGAAAAAACCTCCGAAAAAATAAAAGAGATCGAGACCGACGCGCTAATCAGCGACCTAAAGACGCTTGGATTTTGGGCGATAGATGGGTTTATTGATTACACGCGCGAATTTAAAACGGTTTTGACGAAAAAATTTGACGGCTTTGAGCGCGATCTGGGCGATGTGGCAAATTTGCCCGTATTGCCCGCGGCTAAAGTTTATAAAGACCTAAGCGTAACTCCAAATGCCGATTTTTTCGAGCTAAATAAAAATAAAAAAATCAAAGTTTTAGCGCGTAACGAAGGGCTTTTTAACGCATTAAATTTGAGCGCATATAAAAACGTAGAGTTCGTGCAAACCGAGGCGGCGTTAAATTTAGTCTCGGCGGCCGAGATTATCGTCTCGCTAAATAAATTTGAAAAGAAAAAACGCGCTAAAAAGCCGAGCCTAGTGATCGACGAGCTAAAGGCGGGCGACTACGTCGTGCACGAGGAGTATGGCATCGGCAAATTTACGGGGCTTGAAAAGCTAACTGTGCTAGGCAGGACGCGCGAGTTCGTCGTGATCGTTTATCAAAACGAGGACAAGCTGCTTTTGCCCGTCGAGCATCTAAATTTGATCGACAGATACGTCGCAAGCAGCGGCAGCATCGCGGTTTTAGACCGCCTGGGCAAGGCAAATTTCGCCAAGATAAAAGAAAAAGTTAGAGCCAAGCTTTTCGTTATCGCGTCAAAAATTATTTCATTGGCTGCGCAGCGCGAGCTAATCCGCGGCGAAATCATCGAAAAAGAGGACGCAGAGTATCTAAATTTCTTGCAAAACGCGGGCTTTGCCTACACGAGAGATCAGGAGCGCGCGTCAAGCGACATCGCAAACGACCTAAAAAGCGGCAAGGTGATGGATAGGCTGCTTAGCGGCGACGTGGGATTTGGTAAGACAGAGGTCGCGATGAATGCGATATTTAAGTGCGTAAAATCGGGCTTTCAAGCGCTATTTTTCGTACCGACGACGCTTCTTAGCTCGCAGCATTTTAAAAGCCTAAAAGAGCGGCTGGGTAAATTTGACGTTAGCGTCTTTAAACTCGACCGCTTCACGAGCGCGAAGGAAAAAGCGGTAGCTGTAAAGGCGCTAGAGGCGGGGCAGCCTTGCGTTTGCGTGGGTACGCACTCGCTTTTGTCCGTTAAGCCCTCAAATTTAGGCCTCATCATCATCGATGAGGAGCATAAATTCGGCGTCAAGCAAAAAGAAAAACTAAAAGAAATCTCAAGCGCCTCGCACGTGCTATCTATGAGCGCGACGCCGATACCACGTAGCCTAAATATGGCACTTTCAAGCGTCAAGGGCTACTCCGTACTTCAAACTCCGCCAAGCTCGCGCCTAGACGTGCGAACCAGCGTGCGCGAGTGGGACGAAAAGGCGGTAAAAGAGGCCATCATGCGCGAACTGCGCCGCGGCGGGCAAATTTTTTATATCCACAACCACATCGCCACGATGCCTCAGGCAAAAAAGCAAATTTTAGACATCATGCCAAATTTACGCATCCTCACGCTACACTCCAAGATCGACGCCAAAACGACCGAAGAGGAGATGATGAAGTTTGAAAACGGCGAATACGACGTGCTGCTAAGCACCAGCATCGTAGAAAGCGGCATACATCTGCCAAACGTAAACACCATCATCATCGAGGGTGCAAATAAATTCGGCATCGCAGACCTGCATCAGCTACGCGGACGCGTCGGCAGGAGCGACAAGCAGGCGTATTGCTACTTCCTGGTCGAAGACAAAAACGCCCTAAGCGCGGACGCTCTAAAACGCCTCGTCGCGCTTGAGAGCAACTCGTTTTTGGGCTCTGGCAGCGTGCTAGCCTATCACGATCTAGAAATCAGAGGCGGCGGCAACCTCGTCGGCGAAGCTCAAAGCGGCCATATCGAGGCTATCGGCTACTCGCTCTACATCAAAATGCTCGAAGAAGAGATAAATAAACTGCTAAATAAAGAGAGCTTTGAAAGCGCAAAAATCGACCTGAAGCTTAGCATAAACGCATTTTTAAACTCGGAGTTTATCGGCGAAGATAGGCTGCGTCTGGAGCTATATAGGCGGCTTAGCAAGTGTAAAGAGGTGGCCGAGGTTTATGAGATAGAGGGCGAGATCGAGGATAGATTTGGCAAACCAGACATCTACACCAAGCAGTTTTTAAGCCTCATTATAATTAAAATTTTAGCTATAAAAGCTGGCTTTAAAGCTATCTCAAACGCCGAGCAAAATATCGTGCTAACCGCGCAAAACGGCGAGCAAACTAGGCTAAAATCAAAGAGCAAAGACGATGACGACGTGATAGAGGAGATCTTGATCTATCTTAGAAAACTAAACAAAGGACGGGCGGAAAAATGATAGACTGGAACACGACTGCCGCAGCGATTTATAGACGTAAATTTGGCGCATTAAAAGGCGTGATAGACGTTGATTTTACGCAGCTTGAGGGGCTTATCGGGATCGAAAAGCAAAAAGAAGAGCTCGTAGAAAATACGCGAAATTTTTTAGAGGGCAAAGGCGCAAACCACGCGATACTGTGG
>CAURMS010000043.1:0-8593 GCA_963526085.1 uncultured Campylobacter sp.
AAACTACGCAAATCGTCGTTAATCCAATCGTAAAAAGCGAACACGGCGGCAGCTTTATCACCCCAAATAGCGAATACGTCATCGAAGCGGCGCAGTACGCGGCTCCGCTAGATAACGGCTACCACTCGATAGACGAGTACGAAAGCGCATACCGCGGCGCGGTAACGTTTTGGAAATTCGATTATCCAAAAGGCAAGATAGACGAGAAAGCTTCCTTCTCGCTTGAGCTTCCTCCGTATTGGCAGGATCTAAGCGACGCCGGTAAGGGCGAGAGCTTTGGTTGGGCGTTTTCCAACTCCATAAACTCGGAGATGTACACCGGAGGTATCGAAAAGGGCTTGCCTCCGTTTGAAGCGGGCGCTAGTAGAAACGATACGGACTATTTGCACGTTTATAACTGGCAAATTTTAGAAAAACTAGCTCAAGATAAGAAAAACTACAGAGAAATAAACGGCCACAGAGTAGTTACCATAGACGCCGCCGTTAAAGCAGGCGCACTATTTTTGATCCCTGAGCCAAAGAGCCCGCACGGCGTAGACGTCACTCCTGACGGCCGCTATATCGTTATCGGCGGCAAGCTAGATACTCACGCGACGGTTTATGATTTTAAAAAGATCAAAAATTTGATCGACAAAAAAGAGTTCGCCGGCACCGATCCGTACGGTATCCCGGTACTTGATATGGCAAAGAGCTTGCAAGGACAAGTGGAACTTGGCCTTGGACCTCTGCACAACTCTTTTGACGAAAAAGACGGCATCATCTATACCTCTCTTTACGTCGATAGCCAGATCGTGAAATGGGACTATAAAAATCTAAAAGTCCTAGATAGGATCAACGTCCACTACAACATTGGTCACCTGGATACTATGGAGGGAAAATCGTCAAAACCTAAAGGCAAATACGCTATCGCTCTTGATAAACTTTCGATCGATCGCTTTAACCCGGTAGGTCCTCTTCATCCGCAAAACCACCAGCTTATCGACATCACGGGTGCTAAGATGGAGCTTTTATACGATATGCCGATACCTCTTGGCGAGCCTCACGACGTAGTTTCTATCGCGGCTAGCAAGCTAAAACCGGCTACCACCTACACGATGGGAACAAACTCTCGCACGGGCAAAGAAAGTCCGTTCGTAACTCTTGCCGGACAAGAGAGAGTCGAGCGCAACGGCAAAAACGTAACCGTCTACGCTACGATGATCAGAAGCCACATCAACCCTGAGCACATCGAGGTAAATAAAGGCGACAACGTAACTATCCACCTAACAAACCTAGAGCGCGCCCAGGACGAGACGCACGGCTTTACAGTGGATCTTTACAACATCCACGCCTCTTTAGAGCCTGGTAAAACAGCGACCGTAAATTTCGTAGCGGACGAAGAGGGCGTATTCCCTTACTACTGCACCGAATTTTGCTCTGCGCTGCACCTTGAGATGATGGGTTACTTGCTAGTTAAAGATCCAAACAAAAAATACGAATCAGCCAAAGTAAGCAAGCTAAAAACCCTAAGCCCGGAAGCTCTAAAAGCCGAATACGATAAAGTAATCGCTACAAATAAAGCTACCGACGAAGTTATCCAAAGCGTCGTGGCTTACCTAAAAGAAAAGCATTACGAAAAATATCCTAAGGTAAAAGAGCTGGTTACCGACGCGCTGGATCAATACGGCAAAATCCCTGAAGTAAAAGCAAAAGCCGACGAAGCCTACAAAAAAGGCGACGTAAACGGCGCGATACTATGGGAGTACCAAGTATGGCAATATCTGGTAAAAACCGCCGACGTCGGACTAAGAGCTAAAAACAACCTCGCAAAAGAGCTGGCTACTCCGATGAGTTCTGCCGCGGCTAACGGCGAAAAAGCCTATCTAAAAGGCGGCTGCAACGGTTGTCACGTAATCGGTCAAGTAAGCTCGGGCCCTGATCTAACGGGCGTTCTTTTACGCCATGAAAACGGCGAGAAATGGGTGTTTGACTTTATCAAAGATCCTGCTAAATTTTACAACGACGAGTATATCAAGTCTATGATCGATTACTTTAACCTCAGGATGCCTAATCAGCACATGAGCGACCAAGAGATCAAAGACATCATCGAATATCTAAAATGGATCGACGAAAACGCGGGAATGTAGTCTAAATTTGAGCTTAGCGGCTCAAATTTAACCGCTAAATTTGAGGCTCGGCGTGCGTAACCCGAGCCTCCTACGTTAAATTTAAAAAGCATTTTGCGAAAAATTTTTTAAATTTAATAAAGGAGAAACGATGAAGAAGTATCAAATTTACACTATTATCGCGTTAGTCTTGATGACCGTTTGTTTTACGATCCCGGTGCTGGGCTTTTTCGGAGCCAAAGCCAAGATCGCCGCAGGCGAGCCGCTTGCCGGGTATTCGTATAAAATTTACAACCTTTACACCTCGTTTCAGTACAAAAACCACCTGATGCCAAAGGACGTCGCCAGTAGCCTAGAAAAGATGATCGAGCAAAAAGCCGAGATCGGCACGCCCTCTTTTCCTATCTGGTATGTCGCGCTTGAAGCGCCAAACTACCCAAAAGAGTCCTTTCCCGACGGTATTCCGGTTTATTTTCACGTTGACGGATACAGCGGCGACGTGCATGAGATGAATACAATAAACCACTACATCGGCATGTATCCGATGGAGCACGGCGGCAACGTCGAGCGCGCGATTGCGCCTTATTATCTGCTTATTTCCACGCTTTGTATGCTAGCCTTTTTATACTACGACGGCAAATTTAACTCCCTACTAATGGTGCTTCCGACCATCGCTCCACTACTTTTTATGGGCGCGTTTGCGGGCTGGCTATACTGGTACGGGCACAATATGCAAGAGTGGGGCGCGTTTAAGATCAAACCGTTTATGCCGACCGTACTTGGCGACGGCAAGGTCGCGCAGTTTACCACACACTCGTATCCTAGTATAGGATTTTGGGTGATGATGGCTATGAGCGCGCTTTGTATCCTAGCCGTATTTTCAAAGAAAAAAGAGCTCAAAGACGCGAAATGAAATTTAAGCTTTTGCTCTTTTGTGCGCTAAATTTGACGGCTTTCGCCGGTCCGCTGCAAGACGCTATAAACGCCGCCGACCCGGGCGACATCTTGCACCTAAACGACGGCCTTTACGAGGGAAATATAATCGTAGATAAGCCGCTAACGATAATAGGCAAAGGCGACGGCGCCGTGATACGAGGTGACCGCAAATCAAGCGTGATAAAAGTAACGGCAAAAAACGTCAAGCTTATAAATTTAAACATCGAAGGTAGCGGAACGAGTCAGATGGAGCTAGACGCGGGCGTTAGCTGCGCAAAAGGCAATAATCTCTTGGTCGAAAAAAGCCGCTTTAAAGACGTGCTGTTTGGTATCGAGCTATCAGAATGCAACCAAGCCGTGATAAGAGATAACAACATCACCTCAAAAGAGGGCTTTGACGTGCCTAGACGCGGAGACGCCGTGCGAGCGTGGTATTCGCACGAAAATTTGATCGAGCGAAACTACGTCTATAACAGCCGCGACATCGTGGCGTGGTTTTCTAGCAACAACGTAATCCGCAAAAATTTCGGCAAAAATAACCGCTACGCCGTGCATACGATGTACTCGGCGGACAACCTCATCGAGGATAACGAATTTAGCGGCGGAGCGGTGGGGATGTATTTTATGTTTTCTACAAATTCCCTCGTGCGCCGCAACGTGATAATCAACTCAAACGGAGCGTTTGGCGTGGGGATCGCGCTAAAAGACGCCTCTGGATTTAACATTAGAGAAAACACCTTTTTATATAACTCGCGCGGCATCTACTCCGACCGCTCGCCGCTAAATCCAGGCACCGTAAATACCCTAGAAAACAATCAAATTTTATACAACGTCATCGGGCTGCAAATGCACGCGACGCAGGAAAAAAGCGTGTTTAAGGGCAATGATTTTATCGGAAACATGGAAACGGTTATTAACGACACGCCCGGCTCAAAGATCGAGCTAAACGAGTGGAGCGGTAATTATTTCGACGAATACGAAGGACTCGACGTCGATAGAGACGGTATCGGCGATACGCCATACTTGCACTTCGTTTACGCCGATAAGCTTTGGCAGTACTATCCGACACTGCGCTTTTTCTACGGTTCGACCGTGATTAGCGGGCTAAATTTCCTAGCTAAGCTTGCTCCCTTTTCCGAGCCGCTCAAGCTTTTAGAGGACGGCTCTCCTAAAATGCGCCCGAACAACGCTCAAAAGGCAACGCTATGAATAGACGAAATTTTATCGCACTAACGGCAGGTGCGGCGGCCGCAGGCTACGGCATCGGATATTTTTTACCCAAAACGCGCGCGGACGAGCTTTTTTTAAGGCCTCCCGGAGCGGTTAAAAATTTCGAATCGCTCTGTATAAAATGCGGCCAGTGCGTGCAGGTCTGCCCGTATCACAGCATCGAACTGCTAGATATAACGCAGGGTTACTCAAACGGCACGTCCTATATCGACGCGCACGAGCGAGGCTGCTATCTGTGCGACCTTTTTCCTTGTGTTTTAGCCTGTCCCAGCGGCGCGCTAGATCACGCTACGACGCAGATTAGCGACGTAAAGATGGGCGTGGGCGTACTGCGAGGACGCGAAGCCTGTCTAGCGTACAAAAACGAAAACGTAAATTTAAACGGCGTTACGAAAATGCTTGAGCGTAAAATTTACAACGACCGCGAGCAAGCCGTAAAAGACGCCGTCCAAAATAGCGTGGATAAGCCCTGCGATCTGTGCGTTAGCCTCTGTCCCGTCGGAGACGCCGCCATATCGATGGCTAAAAGCGACGGGCGAAATTTACCAGAATTTAAACAAGGCTGCGTCGGATGCGGAGTGTGCGCCGAGGTTTGCCCGGCACAGATCATCGATATAGCACCAAACCGCAGCTATGACGAAATTTACAAAGGATAAAAATGAGAAATAAAATTTTAGGCTGTCTCGTCGCCCTCGCCGCCGCTATGCTGATAACGGGCTGCGAGAGCAAGGATGATAAAAAACCGACGACGCAAGCGGCAAAAACGCAGGCGACGCCCGCCGCCGCAGGCATGATAGAGACGCAAAAGGCAGACTCGAACGCAACCGCGCAAAAAGACTACGATCAGTTTATGACCTACGATATAAACGGCAAAAAGAGAGTCAAATTTGGCCTAGATGACGAGGAGAGCGAGACTAGCCGCTCAGTGGGCGCGCTAGCGATGGTGCGAAGCCCGCTGCAAAGCATAAATTTAAAACTCATCAAGGGGCAGCTTAGCAAGGACTTTATCGTCAAATGCTCCGCCTGCCACGACGACTACGCCAACGGCATCATCGGCCCGTCGCTACTAAATAAAACCTCGGATCAAATTTACGACATGATCGCCGCGTATAAGAGCAAGCAAAAGGCAAATCCGCTGATGAAAGATCTAGTTCGCGGCATGGACGAGGCGCAGATCAGGGCGCTAGCTAATGAAATCAGCGAATTTAACGAGCAATTTAGAAAAAAATAGGAGGCTAAAATGGGAAAGAAAATAGCGATAATCTTTGGAGTTTTGGTACTTGCACTCATGGTTTTTATGCTGACTAGCCAGCCCTCAGCACCCGTAAAGGACGCCAGCAGACCCGAGCTAAAACCGGCACAGCAAACGCAGCCAAAAGCCGTAAACGAAGAGCTAAATTTGCAAGATAGCGAAGAGATCAAAAAGATAAAACAGCTGCAAAACAGCGTCGCAAATCAGCCTAGCGAGGGCGTTAGCAAGCGATACTTGACCTCCTGCGCGCCTTGTCACGGAGCAAACGGCAAGGGCGTGATGGCGCCTAGTATCGCAGGCAAAGGCAAGGACGAAATCCTAGCTTCGCTAAAAAACTACAAAGAGGGCAAAGTACCAAATAGCCTGATGAAGGGGCTTCTAACGAACGTATCAGACGAGGATCTAGGCGCGCTAGCTGATGAAATTTCAAAATTTAAAGAGTAGAAAATGGACAAATACGCCACGCGCTGCACGGTCGCCAAAGTCCCGTTTTTAAGCACGCTCACGGTAAAAAACGCCGAGGGCAAAAAGCGCCTTAGCATCCGCGCTTGGCGGCTCATGACGATCGCGCTCGTGCATATTTTGTTCGTGCTTTCTTACCGCGCGGATATTCAAATTTTAGAAGGCGATATCAGCGGATCGAGGATCTTAGGCTTTCATTTGACCGACGCTTTTATGAGCTTTCAGGTATTTGCCGCGACACACGAGTTTCCGATAAATTTGATCATCGGCACGGCTACGATTTTGCTTTTTTACGCGCTTGTGGGCGGTCGAGCCTTTTGCGGCTGGATTTGTCCATATACATTTTTGGGCGAGATCGGCGAGAAAATACATGAAAATTTAGCCGCCAAAAAGATAATCAAACGCCGAAATTTCGATCCCAAATGGCGTTACGTCTTTACCGCGCTTTTTATCACGATGAGTTTTGCTAGCGCGCAGCTAGTGTTTGAGATTTTTAGCGTGACGGGTATCGTATCTAGGTTCGTCATTTACGGCTACTTTCACGCGATTTGGTTTGCGGTTTTCGTGCTTTTAGTCGAGATTTTCTACTCCCGTAGAGGCTGGTGCCGCTACGTCTGCCCGATAGGTGCGACATATTCGCTACTAACCCGCACCAACGCCGTCAAAGTCAGTTGGAACAAAGAGCGCTGCGACCACTGTTTAGTCTGCATCGATACCTGTCTCGTGCCGCACGTGCTAGAGATCACGAAGAAAAACGCTAAATTTGACAGCGACGAAAATAAAAAAGAATTTCGTCTCGTGGGCGGCGACTGCACGCTTTGCGGGCGCTGTATCGACGTGTGTCACCACGACGCGCTGAAATTTGACAACGGCTTTAAAAAGCTCATCTAAAAGGACAAATTTGATAATCTTAAAAGACATCACCAAGGCTTTTGGCTCGCAAAAGATACTCCAAAACGTAAATTTAAGCATAGAAAAGGGGCAAAAAACGGTCGTGCTCGGGCAAAACGGCGCTGGCAAAAGCTCGCTGATGCGTATAATCCTAGGCGAATTTAAACCAAACAGCGGCGAGGTGCGAGTAAACGGCTTTGATCCATTTACCGCGCGTAAAGAAGCCCTTAGCGTGATATCTTTCGTCCCGCAAACGCCGCCGCCGCTTAAATTTAACCTAAAAGAGCTTTGCGAGTTCGTCTGCAAAAGCTCGGGCGTTGCGCAGGAAAATATAGAGAAATTTTGCGAAAAAATGGAGCTTGATCTAAAAGGAAACTTTCATAAGCCCTTTTACAAACTCTCGGGCGGTATGAAGCAAAAAATGCTAATCGCAATTGCCTTTGCTAAAAACACCGAAGCCATGATGTTTGATGAGCCCACGGCAAATTTAGACCCAAAAGCCAGGCGAAATTTTATGGACCTACTGGGCGAGTTTGCGCGCGAAAAGACGCTGGTTTTCATCTCGCACAGGCTTGATGAGGTGCAGGGTATGTCAAACCGCTACGTCGAGATGGATCTAGGCCGCATCATCAAAGACGAGCCGATCGCGCAAGGAGGCAACCGTGAATAACCTCCTACTCATCGCCAAACTAGACGTCGCCGAGTCGCTACGCTCGCGCTGGTTTCTCATCTATATGCTAGTTTTTATGGGACTTATCGTTACTTTTATCTTTAGCGGCGTGACGGACTCGCGGGTGCTCGGTTTTAGCGGGCTTACGCGGCTTTTGCTGCTTTTTATCCAAATTTGCATTATCATCGTGCCCATTTTCATCCTCATCTCGACCGTGCGTAGCATCAGCGCCGACCGCGATACGAATCTGCTTGAGTATATGCTTAGCTTTCCAGTTAGCCTGGGCGAATACTATTTCGGCAAGGCTTTGGGGCGCATTTTCGTTATTTTCGTGCCGCTTTTGCTCTCTTTTGCTATCGCGGTGATTGCTGGGCTAGTTAAAAAAATCGAAATCCCGTGGAATATCCTAACCCTCTACACAGCCCTACTTTTCGCGCTTAGCTTCGTATTTTTGTCGTTTGGATTTCTCATCTCCTCAATGATCAAAAATCAAGAAATGGGACAAGGCGTCGCGTTTTTGCTATGGCTTATCTTGCTGGCGTTTTTAGATCTCGCGCTGATGGGCTTTTTGATGAAGACTAACGTGCGCGAGGATATCATCTTTTTTATCGCGCTAATTAACCCCATCGAAGTCTTTAGGATCGCGGCGATTAGCCTATTTGATCCAAATTTAGCCGTGATCGGCGTGGCGTCAAATTTCGTACTAAACAACTTTAGCGCGTTTGGATTTGTTATTTACTCGATTTTTTATCCGCTGATTTTGGGTGCGATTATGCTTGTGGGCGGATATTTTATCTTTAGCAGTAAGGATTTGGTGTAAATTTGACTCATTTGCGGCGGTCAAATTTGATCAAATTTTACCTCTCGGGCTTAAATTTAGCGCGTAAATTTAAGCCCTTTTATCAAATTTAACCCAATCGTTACGACGGCAAATTTAAGCCTCGGCTTCCTCTGCCGCGCCCAAATTTCCCTCGCCCGCAACCAGCTGGGCCGCTAGCTTTTTACTTGATTTAAAGTCCACTTTGCCCGTTCCTAGCACCGGTACGG
>CAURMS010000044.1:0-8453 GCA_963526085.1 uncultured Campylobacter sp.
CGCGCTCCTTTGGGCTCGCTCCGTGCTAGGCAGTCGCCACAGCACAAATTCTACGTTTTTACAAACGCTTAAATGCGGAAAAAGCGCGTAGCTCTGAAACATCATAGTCGTACCGTAGCCATCTTTGACGGCGATTTGCCCGCCGCTTGGCGTCTCAAGTCCCGCGATAATGCGCAAAAGCGTGCTTTTACCGCAACCGCTATCGCCTAAAATGCTTAAAATTTCGCCCTCGTTAAGGCTTAAATTTACGTCCTTTAAAACCTCTAAATTTCCGAATTTCTTGTTTAAATTTACGATTTTTAAAATTTCAGCCATATTTTTATCTTTCTTGTTTTTTTCTGGAGATTATCTCGAGCCAAAGGACGGCGACTAGCGACATCGAAACGATGAGAAACGACGGCAGAGCCGCAGCATAAAGCCTCTCGTCGGCGGCGTAGAAAAACGCCCTGATACTAAGCGTCTCAAAGCCCAAAGGCCGCAAAATGAGACTAAGCGGCAGTTCCTTAATGATGTCGATAAAAACGACGATGAGCGAGAGAAAGAAAAAGTGGCGAAGCAACGGAAAATGCACTTTGAAAAACAAATTTAACCGCGAGCCGTTTAGCAAAAGCGCGGCGTCGTCGATGTTTGCCGGGATCTTGGCGTGTCCGCTCTCCACAGCATATATTGAGGTCGCCAAAAACCTCACGACGTAGCCAAAAATCAGCACCACAAAGCTCGATGAGAGTAGATGCGTGCCGAAATTTCGGTCAATATAACCAAAAACTATCATCACGCAAAGCCCGGTACTAGCGCCCGGCAGCGCGTATCCTAGCGAGACGGACTTTAGCAAAAAGGTATTTAGCGCTTTGTTTTTTATAAGTCTCGTCGCAAAAACGAGAAAAAAGCTAATCGCCGTGATGAGTATCGCCGCGCCTGCAGCCATCAGCAGCGAATTTAAAGCCATCTGCACGAACTCAAATTTAAAACTATCTAGCTCGTGAATACTCCAGTACAAAAGCCAGGTAAAAGGAAACGCAAATGCTAGACAAAACACGCTCGCACACCATAAAAACGCCGCCGCCGAGCCGAATTTACCAAGCTTCTTTTTTTGCGTAAATTTAGAGGTGTCGTGCGTGGAGAAGCTGTATTTTTTAGAGTTTTTATTAACGTGCTCAAATATCATCAAAACAAATACAAACATCATCAAAAGCCCCGCTAGCACGGACGCGGAGTACGAGTCGCCCATGTCAAACCATAGCTTAAAAATGCCCGCGCTAAAAGTCTCTACGCCGTAATAAGCCGCCGTGCCGTAGTCGCTAAGCGTCTCCATGAGCACCAGCATCGCTCCGCCCACGATCGCCGGACGCGACAGAAATATCGCAACCCTAAAAAATACGGCCGTGCCTGAGAGCTTGTAAATTTTACAAACGTCGTAAATCGCTGCGGACTGCGTTTTAAACGAGGTTTTGGCAAACATATAGATGTACGGATATAGCGACAACGACAGTACGAAAATCGCTCCGTAAATGTTCATAAACTCCAGCCTAAAGCCGAAAATTTGATGAAAATATCCGCCGTAATCCATAATCCCGACGTAGCAAAAGCTAAATATATACGCAGGAATCGCAAACGGAAGAATGAGAACATATTCAAAGAAATTTGAGAGCGCGAAGCGGTAGTTCGCCACCAGCCACGCCAAAACCACGGCGATAACCAGACTAAGCGCCAAAACGCCCGCCGCAACCGCAAAAGTACCTTGGATATACCTCATAAAAAGATACTTAAAAAAGTGCTCGAGCAATGAGTAGTCGCCCAAAACGATCTCGAAAAATATGCTAAAAATGGGGATCAAAACGATAAGGGCGATAAAGATCGCCCCAAATTTTACTTTCATTATTTCCAGCCGGCTACGTCGTAAATTTTAATAGCCTCGTTCGTGTTTTGCACGCTTTTATAAAGCGGAGTGGAGTCTTCTTTAAATTTGCCAAAGCCCTTTACGATGTCGCTAGGCTCAACCTCTGCGTTGATCGGATACTCGAAATTTATACCAGCAAGTATCTTTTGCGCCTCAGGACTTACCATAAACTCCATAAATTTAACTGCGTTTTCTTTATTTTTAGCAGCCTTTGTTAGCGAGATACCGCTGATATTTACGTGCGTGCCGCGGTTGTCCTGATTTGGGAAAATTATGCCAAGATTCTTTGCTGCCTCGACGTCTTCGGCTTTCGGAGAGGTTAGCATGAGGCCTATGTAGTAGGTGTTCATCACTGCTACGTCGCCCTCGCCTGCGTAGATAGCCTTAGCCTGATCCCTATCGCCGCCTTTTGGATCGCAGGCTAGGTTTTTTAGCGCGCCTTCCGCCCATTTAGTAGCCGCGTCTTTGCCGTCGGCCTCGATGATAGCAGCTAGCAGCGACTTGCTATACGGAGCCGTCGCGCTTCTTATTAGCAGTTTGCCTTTTAGCTCAGGCTTTGTTAGATCCTCGTAGTCCTTGATACCTTTAGGATCGAAGTCTCTTTTATCATAAACGATGACTCTGGCGCGTTTTGAGATAGCAAACCACTGGCCGTCGTTATCTCTGTACTGCTCAGGCACGATTTTTTCTAGAGTTTCTGATTTGACGGATTGTAGCACGCCTTTAGTCTTTGCGGTGTAGAAATTTCCCACGTCTGCGGTGGTGAAAATATCCGCCGCAGAGCTATCGCCTTCTACTTCGAGCTTTTTAATTAGCTCGCCCGCTTTTGCCTGCGTGGCGTTTACCTTGATGTCCGTTTTTTGCTCGAAAAGCTTATAAAGCTCGCTGTCAGCGTCGTAGTGGCGCGCAGAGTAGATATTTACCTCTGCGGCAAACAAAAAGCTTGAAAGCAAGCTAAGTGCGAAAAAACTTTTTTCATTTTTATCCTTTGTGTTGATATGAATTTGCGATTATAGCGTTTGTCTTATGAAAGTAATATTAATTATTAAAAAAGAAAATTTATGCCGGAGTGATTTTAGAATGACAAAATATTTAAATTGAGTGCTAATATTCGCACCGTTAAATTTAAGGAGAGAAAATGAAAAAAATTTTACTTTTAGGAGCAGCGGCGGCGATGGCTTTTGCGGAAATTTCTACGGTGCAAGTTAGCCCGGAGGCGATAAAAAACTACGAGCAGATCGTTGATATAAGAACGCCTGCTGAATGGATGGAAACTGGCGTGATAAAGGGCGCAAAGACTATCACTTTTAACGCAACCGATAAAGAAGGGTTTTTGAACGAGCTTAAAGCCAACGTCGATCTAAAAAAACCGGTCGCGCTCATATGCAGAAGCGGACGCAGAAGCGCTGCTGCGGCGATGATGATAGATTCGCCGGAACTAAATATAATAAATCTTGACGGCGGTATGGGCAGCCTCATAAATCAAGGCTATGAAACCGTGCCGTATCAAAAATAATCCACAAATTTTACTTTATAAATTTCGTCCGCCAGGCTTAAATTTGCGCTAAATTTTAAGCTTGGCGGAGCTGATTTGTCACTCTACTCCCGTAAAAATAGCGGTAAATTTTAAATTTGTCGCCGTTTTTTACAAATTTAATAGAACAAAACCCATCTACTTTAAATTTTAGCAAGCGCAAATTTGACGAATTTCATCAAATTTAACCAAATTTATGCCAAAAATAGTCTCGGCTTTAGCTTTAGCAAGCAAACATACGCCGCCAACGCGCTTTGCTCTCTTATATAGTTGCGGTCGCCGTTTAAATTTAACCTCTCGATCATGCACTCGCCGTCTTTGGCGTAGGCCCCCACAAATACCGTCCCCACGGGCTTTGCCTCGCTACCGCCGTCAGGTCCGGCGATACCGCTGATAGCTAGCGAAAAGTCCGATTCGCTCGCTTTTAGCGCGCCTTTTAGCATCGCCATCACGCACTGCTCGCTCACCGCGCCGTAGGCTTGTAAAATTTCATCGCTAACGCCCAGCCAGTCGCGTTTCATCTCGTTTGCGTAGGTCACTAGCGAGCCGTTAAACGCCGCCGAAACTCCGGCAAAAGCGCCAAATTTTGCCGCGGCAAGCCCGGCCGTACAAGACTCGGCAAATGTAAGCTTTAACCCGCTTGCGATGAGAGTGCTCGCAACGTGGCGGAAAACATCCTCGCCCTCAAAAAATTTGCCAGAAAATAGATTTTTCGCACCGTTTATAAAGCCGCTAGTTTGGCCAAATTTGTTCGCCTCCACTCTGATTAGCGCCAAATTTGATAAAATTTGAGACGAATAAATCTGCACTTCATAGGTTTTTGCCAGCGGTTCGAGTAGGATTTTTGCGCTCTCCTCGTCGATATCTACTAGATGAAAGTAGCCGAAATCTCGCTGCGTTTTGATCTCGATAACAGGCAATTTTTGATTTGCATCAGCCTTTAACAAATTTACGTAAGTTTGATTTAGTTTGATTAAAAAACCCTCGTCGCTAAATTTCTCGGCTCTGCTCGGAGCTAGCATTTGCGGGGATTTTAGCTCCAAAATATCGCCGCTTAACGTAGCTAAAATTTTAGCCGCGACGGAGCAGTTTTGACTCGACGCGTAGATGCAAAGACTGTCCGAACGCGCGCAAAGATGCTCGATGATAAACGGCAGCTCCTTGTCGCTTTTACTAACGAATCTAAACTCGCCAAGCTCGCCGAAATGCCGCTTGTAAGCGCAAAAAATATAATCCAAAAAAGGCGCGTTTACGCCGATATCTTCGCCGATGATCAGTAGTGCGTTTTTCACTGTTTTCTCCTTTAAAAGCTAAAAATATCTTACATAAATTTAGCTTAAAATAGCGTTTTTTCAGTAGCGTTTAATCGCCGTTTGGATAGAATCTACCAATTTTTTACTTCAAGGCGAACCTATGGATTACAAAGATACATTATTGCTTCCAAACACCGAATTTCCCATGCGCGGCAACCTGCCGGAAAACGAACCCAAACGCTTAAAATCGTGGTTTGACGATAGAAAAATCTACGAAAAAATGAAAGCTAAAAGGCAAAAAGCCGCAAAAAGCTTCACTCTGCACGACGGCCCTCCATACGCCAACGGCAACATCCACATCGGACACGCGCTAAACAAAACCCTAAAAGACATCATCTTAAAAACGCACTATTTCTTCGGCGAAAACGTGAGATTTACGCCGGGCTGGGACTGCCACGGACTACCGATCGAGCAGCAAGTCGAGGTAAAACTAGGCGACAAGAAAAAAAGCCTGAGCAAAACGCAAATCCGCGAACTTTGCCGCGAACACGCTAGAGAATTTATCGATGTGCAAAGGGAGAGCTTTAAGCAGCTAGGCGTCGCCAGCGACTGGAATGACCCGTATCTGACGATGAAATTTAAATTTGAAGCCGAAATTTACAAAACCCTTTGCAAAGTCGCCAAACGCGGACTTTTGATCGAGCGAAGCAAGCCTGTGTACTGGAGCTGGGCGGCTAGAAGCGCTCTAGCCGAGGCAGAGGTCGAATACGAAGACAAAGAGGACTACAGCATCTACGTCGCGTTTAAGCTAGGCGAAGAAGCCGCGGCTAAAATCGGCGCAAAAGACGCCCGTGCGGTTATCTGGACGACCACGCCTTGGACGCTGCCGGCAAACCAAGCCATCTCGCTAAACCCGAGCGAAATTTACGTTTTAACGGCTGAAAATTTGATATTTGCCAAAGAGATGCTTGGCGAACTGGAAAAAGAAGGGCTAACTAAGGGCGAAATTTTAAAAGAATTCGCCGCGGCCGAGCTTGAAAATCTGCACGCTATAAATCCTCTAAACGGCAGAAAATCGCTATTTATCCTGGGTGATCACGTCACTATGGACGGCGGTACCGGCCTAGTACATACCGCTCCGGGACACGGCGAGGACGACTACCACGTGAGCCTAAAATACGGCATCGAAGTCATCATGCCCGTCGATGAAGGCGGTCTGTACGACGAGACGCTAAAGGCCAAAAAGTTATTTCCAGACGGCGTAGCGGACGAGCTAATCGGCATGCATATCTTTAAAGCGAACGAGAAAATTTTAGAGCTTCTAGGCTCAAATTTGCTAAAAGTCAGCAAATTCGTCCACTCATATCCATTTTGCTGGAGAACGCACAAGCCGGTCATCTACCGCGCTACGAAGCAGTGGTTTATAGCCATGGATGAGCCGAAAATCGAGGGCAAAACGCTACGAGAAGTTGCACTAAAAGAGCTTGAAAACGTCAAATTTTACCCTGCAAGCGGCGTAAAAAGGATAGGCTCGATGATAGAAAATCGTCCCGACTGGTGCATCTCACGCCAACGCGACTGGGGCGTGCCGATAGCGTTTTTTAGACATAAGGATACCAAAGAGCCGATATTTGACGATGAAATTTTAGATAACGTAGCGGCGATATTTGAACAAAAAGGCGCTGACGCGTGGTGGGACAGCGAGATAAAAGATCTCTTACCCGCAAACTGCAAATACGATCCGCAAAATTTAGAAAAAGTGATGGACATCCTCGACGTCTGGTTTGACAGCGGCTCGACGTGGGCTGCGGTGCTAAAAAGCGGCGACTACGATGCGGGTAGCTATCCTGCTGATATGTATCTAGAGGGCAGCGATCAGCACAGAGGCTGGTTCCAAAGCTCGCTACTACTAAGCTGCGCCGCACAAGGACGAGCGCCGTACAGAAGCGTGCTCACGCATGGCTTTACCGTCGACGAAAACGGTCAAAAGATGAGTAAAAGCAAGGGCAACGTCGTAGCTCCGGCGGATGTCGCTAAAACCTACGGCGTGGAAATTTTACGCCTTTGGGTTGCGCTTAGCGACTACTCCAGCGACCTAAAAATCAGCGAAAACATCCTAAAGCAAGTAAGCGAGCAGTACCGAAAAATACGCAATACGATAAGATTTCTACTAGCTAACGTAAACGATCTAGAAGATATCGAAACGTCAAATTTCAACATCCTAGACCGCTGGATACTAAGCCGCGCGAAAAAGGCATTTGACGAGGCCGAAGCGGCGTTTAGAAACTACGACTTTTCAAAGGGCTTTAGCCTGCTGATGAACTTCCTAAGCGCGGATTTAAGCGGCATATATCTTGATATCTGCAAAGACCGCCTATACTGCGACTCTAAAGACAGCGATACGCGCCGCTCGGCTCAAAGCGCGATGGCGCTAATCACTAGAGCGCTACTGCCTCTCATCGCTCCGACGCTAACCTACACCGTGGACGAGGCGATGGATTATGCGCCTAAGATCATAAAAAACGGCGCAACCGACGCCTTTGATCTAGAGTACGCGCCGCTAGAGTTTGAGTTCAACGTAGACGACGAGCTACTAGTCGCTAGCCGCGAGAAATTTTTCGAGCTAATCGACGTACTCAAAAAAGACAAAAAGATAAAATCAACCCTAGAACTCGTACTACAAACAAGCTCAAATTTGATCCTGAGCGAAGATATAAACGAGATCAGCGACTGGTATATGGTTAGCGACGTCCAGAGCCTAGGCGGCAGCGACAGTCTAGCCGAATTTGACGTCGGAAACGATAAATTTAAACTCGTTTTATCGACGCGCCACAAGTGCCCGAGATGTTGGAAATTTACCGCTAAGCACGACGGAGAAACCTGCCCGAGATGCGAAAAGGTACTAAAAAATGTCTGAGCCCATCTCCGCTTGGTTCGTCGCGGCGACCATCGCGGCCATCCTCGCGGTTACGGCCGTAGGCATAGTAGCGGTAAATAAATTTAAGGATAAAAAATGATAACTTTAAAGCAAGCTCTAAAGCTAAGCGCCGGCGAAGTAGCCGAGCTTAGAAACGAGCTAGAAAAGAAAATTTTCGCGGATAAAGAACTTGGCGCTTACGTCGAGCAGCTGGCAAATTTGCCGCTTGACAAACTGGGCGCGGGCGTGCCGATCGCTATCAAAGACAACATCCAGGTAAAAGGCTGGAGCGTAACGAGCGCGTCTAAAATTTTACAAGGCTACATCGCGCCTTATAACGCGACCGTCGTCGAAAAGCTGCTAGCCTCAGGCTTAGCGCCGTTTGGCCGTACGAATATGGACGAATTTGCCATGGGAAGCACGACCGAGAGCAGTTACTACGGCAAAACGCTAAATCCCCTAAACCGCGAAAGAGTACCGGGCGGCAGCTCGGGCGGCTCGGCGGCTGCGGTAGCGGCGGGGCTAGCGGTTGCAGCCCTTGGCAGCGATACGGGCGGCTCGATACGCCAGCCTGCGGCATTTTGCGGATGCGTCGGACTAAAGCCCACCTATGGGCGCGTTAGCCGCTACGGTCTTAGCGCTTACTCCAGCTCGCTCGATCAAATCGGCCCTATAACGCAAAACTTAGAAGAAGCCGCGATCATATACGACATCATCGCCGTCCACGACGACAAAGACAGCACGATCGCGGATGTAAAATTTGAGATCTTATCAGACAAACTAGACGCAAACAAAAAGCTCACGATCTGCGTAATAGAAAACTACGTAAACGAAGCCTCTGAGGAGACCAAA
>CAURMS010000045.1:0-8324 GCA_963526085.1 uncultured Campylobacter sp.
GCGCTATCATCTCCGCCTTTTACGGATATCTCTTTTGCTTTATCTGCCGTTAGAGTGGCGATTTTATTCGTATCTATCGTTACTTTTTCTTTGGTATCGGTTTCTAGCTTTATGTCCCCAGGGGATGTAATGCTTAGATTATCAAGACCTTTCTTTAGTTTACTCAAGGCCGGTGCTACTGGAGCCTTTATTGTTACCTCTGATCTTATCTCTAAATTTTCTATGTTGGTTACGCCTCTCATCGCATTATCTAGATCGCTCAGATCAAGCTGTGAATTTGAGCCGTTTTTTAGTACGGTTACTTTTAGAGTGTCTTTACCGCCTAAGCCGTCTAGAGTGTCTAGAGAGGACAAAGTAGAAGTCTTATCGCCGTCGCCAGAGTAGTAAACAGCGCTAAAAGTATCGTCGCCTTCGGTACCCTTAAGCGTATCGACTCCGGTAGTGAAAATTTTACTTCCCGGTTTTGCAGCGTCTGCTAGTTGGTCTATTTTAGCTTTTTGCTCCTCTAGGTTGGTGCTGTTTGTGGTTTCTATAATCTGTTGGAACGGAGCATAGTTAAAGTTGCCAGATCCGTCGCTTTCTATGTCGGTTATCTTTTCAGCCATATATGCCGCGATAGCGGTTTTGTTTGCAAATACCGCCGCTGCCGTAGGGTCTGCCGCGATAGCCTCAGGCGATCTTGCTACTTGGAAAAGAGTAACTAGAGTCTCGCCTCTTGTGTGTCCTAGCTCTAGGTGGCGTACCCAAGCGTTGATGCCGTCTGGATCCTGAGAGTAGTCTTTGCCTAGGATATTTTTATAGATATTTTCTACATATCCTCTGTTTGTGTCTATTCTTCCGTTAAAATATGCTGCGATAGCTGGGCTTTGTAGCATGGCGTCTGCGGTTTGCGCTTGATCTCTAAAAACGCCTGCCGAAACCCATGCGTTTAAACCCGCGCCTTCGGGTGCTCTGTTAAATAATGCCACATAAAGTTGGGCTACTTGTGCTTTTGTTACTGCCATAAAAGGCCTCCTTTGGGTAAATTTGGGATTTTGTTTAATTCCATAGCGATTATAGCATTAAATTCCTGATTGTCGATAAATCGTAGATAAAAAAATGAAAATCTGGGCGGCAGAACCGCACTGTGTCGGCCTGCCGCTAATGAAGGATAAAAATGAATTTAGGCGAAACTATAAGACGATATTGTGATCGCTATCTACTCTCGCGCCGCTTAGATCTACCGTGCCGGCTAGCTTGGTCACGTAGTCGTCCTGTCCTACGCCTTGCACGCCGTCGGACGTAACGATGTAGGTGTTTGACTGATAGGTGAAATACGTACTCTTTGACGCGTGCTGGGCGGCCGCCTTTTCGGCTTCGCGTAGGTTGTTGGCGAAGTCTAGCGATGCGTCCGAGTCGTATTTGGCGATAGAATTTGACTCCGCGGCAGCGCCTCCTGTGTATAGTTTGTCGCCTTTGCTAAAGTCGGTGATAGAGCTTAGCTTGTCCGTGCCAAAAGGCGAATTCGCCTCCGCTCCTAGCTTGCCGACCTTAAAGACGTCGTCGCCCGCTCCGCCCGTTATTTTAAGACCCGCCACCGAGCCGAAGCTTAGCGTATCGTCTCCGCTACCGCCTTTTACGACGCCGCCTCTTTCGACGTGATTTCCCGCGTCAAAGGTAAATTTGCCCGTTAGCGAGCTTGCGTCAACGCCTTTTATTTTTACGATATTCGCGCCTAGTTTTAGCTCGGTATTGCCGTCGCCGCTCACGTAGACGCCCGATAGCGCGCATTTAGTCGCGTCGCTAGCGTTTAGGTTTATTACGTTTTTGGCTGCGGCGGTTTTTGCCGTATCGGTGTTTGAGACTATTCGGACGTTTTCTATGCCGTCTATGACGAAATCTCCGGTATTGTCCAGTCCTGCCGTATTTGCTTTAGGATTTATCTTTAAGATTAGCGTATCGTCCGCGCCGCTCGCCGCGTCTTTGATATTTACGGCTATATCGTTTGCGATCGCGACGTTTTCGACGACTATCGTAGAGTTGTTCGCTAGATTATCTATCTTTGCTCCCGCTCCCGCTCCGCCGGCTAGCGTTATGGAGCCCAAATTTGCCCATTTAGTCATATCTACGGCTCCGCTTAGGGCGTCGGTTATCTTTAAATTTTCAAAATTTAAAAGAGAAAGCTTATTTGTCGTCGCGGTAGCTACGGCAGAGGTTACGACCATGGTGTCTTCGCCCGCGCCGCCGTCTATGCTATGGGCATTTGCCGCGCTATCTATCTCTAAGAAATCGTCCCCGCTGCCTAATTTTGCGGTAGCGTTTTGGACGTTTTTGAGTTTTAGGCTAGAGAAGCCGCCCTCGTAAGCGCTAGAGTCGAAATTCGTAAGATTTGTTTGAGCCGACAAGTCCATGGCAAATTCTCTCATGCCGCCGTCTACCACAACCTTGGTTAGCGACGCGATATTGCCTAGATCTAGCTGGCCTTTTTTGCCCGCTTTAGCGTGTAAATTTAGCGTTTTTACTTTATCGGCCACGCTTGAAGATAGTTTTGCTATGCCTTCGTTCGCGTAAGACATCGTAAAATCCACGTCCCGTTCGTCGGTTCGGATGGAGTTGGCGCCAAAATCGACGTCCGTCACGCTGATCTTTTTGGCGCCGTACGCGATAAGTACGTTATTTCCGGAGGTATCGTTTATCTTTAAATTTGCAAGCGTTAAATCGGCGGCTTGGGTCGTGAAGTTTTTAAGAGCGTTGGTTTTGTTTTTCAGATCGATATTTACGGTCTTTGCGCTCGTTGCGACTTCGGTTTCGCCGTTGGCTTTTAAATTTAACGTCTGCGCGGCGGTTGCGGCGATATTTGCCTTGCCTTCGCTATTTACGTTTACGGTTTTAGCGTCCTGTGCGATCAAAGTTACGTCCGATTTTGCCGAGATATCGATGCTTTGCGCATTTTTAGCGTTTAGCGAAACTTTGCCGGTGGTGTTTACGGAGACTTTGTTCGTCGCGTCGGTCTCGGATATGCTCACGTCGCCTATGGTAGAGATGTTTAAATTTTCCAGCCCGAAGTTAAATTTGACTCCGGCGGCGTCAAACCCAGTCTCCGAGATCAAATTTAGATTTTCGATATTGCTTACGCCTTTAAAGATATTTTGGAGCTCGGTCGTAGTCAAATTTTGCGGAGCGTCGTTTTTAAACACGGTCAAATTTAACGTGTCTTTGCCGGCGCCGCCGTCGATTTTATCAAGTGGCGACAAAGTAGACTTTTGCATGCCATTGCCTGCGTAGTAAACGCCGTTAAATACGTCGTTGCCCGCGGTGCCTGCTATGTTGTCCAGGCCGTCGGTTAGGCTCTTTTCGACGCCTTTGCTGGCTAGCTCGTCTATTTTGGCTTTTTGCGCTTCTAAATTTGACTCGTTGGTCGTCCTGATAATCTCCTGAAACGGCGCATAGTCGAAATTTCCGCTGCCGTCTTTGCCGATATCGCCTATTTTTTTCGCCATATAGGCCGCGACTGCGGATTTATTTTCGAAAATTTTCGCCGCCCTAGGATCGGCGGCCTTAGCCTCCGCCGATGCCGCTACCTCGAAAAGCTTCGTTAGCGTCTCGCCTCTGGTATGGCCGGCTTGTAGATGCCTTACCCACGCATCTATGCCTGCCGGATCTTGCGAGTAGTCCTTGCCGAGGATGTTTTTATAGATATTTTCGATATAGCCTTTATCGGTATCTATACTGCCGTTAAAGTACGACTGTACGGCCGGCGCTTTGAGCATATCGTCGGCTATTTGCGCTTGGGTTTTAGCGGCTCCGGCGCTTACCCACGCGTTTAATCCGGCTCCTTCCGGCGCTCTGTTAAACAATGCCACATAAAGCTGGGCGACTTGTGCTTGCGTTACTGCCATATTGGCTCCTTAGAAGTGAATTTTAGTACTACGTACTAATGATAGTAAACGACAAACATCGTATATTACGATATCCAGGCTAAAAAATCATAAAATACAACGAGCATTTACCGCGGAATTATAAGCAATAACTATTCCATAGAATTTGCAGCTTAAAAAATAAAATTAATTACTCTGGCACTTTTTAATATTTATTTAAGCATAAAAGGATTACAATCACATTCTTGATGTTTTAGTTACTGGTTAAGGTAAATTTTGGGTAGAGCGGTTAGAGAGATAAAATCAGAAATGGTTTTGATAAAACAAAAGGGCAACTTTTTTGCCGATCAAAGCGAAAAAGACCTTTATGTAGAAATTTTAAGTTCTCTAACCCAAAAATACGATATGGAAATTTTAGGCTACATTTTGGAGTCTAATTCCATATCGCTATTTTTGAAATCCTTAAATATACCTAAGATCATGCAAGAGCTAAATAGCACCTTTATAAGAAATAGGAATAAAGCGCGGGGTTATATCCAAGAAAGCGACATCAAAAGATACGAAATCCGAGACGTTTTTATAAACGAATTTGAGGATGTTTTGGCATTTTTGCAACAAAACGGCGGATATACCTTCAGAAGCATCGACAAAAACTTAAGTTTAGCAAAAAAAATAGAGATTCAAAATTTTAAAAAAAGGACTGAAATGAAAATAGTTGCTTTAAATTCAGAAGTACATAACGGAGTGTCTTATCACCAAGATGCGTTACCAAATTTCCCGTTTGCGGAGATAGTAGCGAGTGAGGCGTTTTTCTGCGAGAAAGATTTACCTATAGTTTTCACGAACGACGTAGTGCCTAAACTTCTAGTACTACTAGGTAGAAATGAAAATTTAATAATAGATAAAAACTACAAAGGCTACGTGCCTGCGATCTTGCAAAACTATCCTTTTACTCTCGCTAAAGTCGAGGATAAAAATATCCTTTGTATAGACGAGGATGCGCCTCAGCTAAAAGGTAAAGGCGAAAAATTGTTTAAGAAAAATGAAGAGCCGAGCGAATTTTTGCAAAACACCATAAACGCTATGCAAAACTACAATGCCCAGTTAGAGGCTACGCAAAAAGCGTTAGAAGAGATTAAAAAGGCCGGTATTTTGATAAACAAAGAGCTAACCGTCTCTGATAACGATAAAAAAATCACCTTAATCAAAGGCTTTTCTGTCGTGAGCAGAAAAAAACTAAACGAGCTTGACGACGCTACTTTGGCCGATTTTGTTAGAAAGGGCTATGTTAGCCTAATAGATGCGCACATTAGAAGCTTAACGAATTTGGAAAATTTGGCGGGTAGAATTTTAGAAAACGAAAGTAAAAAAGAAAATGAAAGTAAATGAACTAAAGGAGAGTATTAAAAAATCCAAACACGCTATGATATATGCTGGAATTTTCAGCATGTTCATAAACGTTTTGATGCTAACTTCTCCTCTGTATATGTTACAACTTTACGGTAGGGTCGTAACGTCAAGAAGCCTTGATACGTTATTTTTCCTTACATTGATAGTTATATTTTTATATCTATGTATGATGTTTTTCGAAATTTTACGTTCGAGAATTTTGGTAGTTTTTTCAAACCAGATAGATTTAAGGCTGTCCGAGAGAGTGTATGACGCGATCTTTAAACTCTCGGCCAGACAGCCTGGCAGGGTATCTTCTCAGCCGATGAGAGATCTAAATACCATAAAACAATATCTCAGTACTAACGGCGTATTTGCATTTCTTGACGCGCCGTGGCTACCTTTTTATATATTGATACTGTTTTTCTTCCACCCGTATTTTGGATATTTTAGTATCGCCGCCGCGATTGTTTTGTTTGTTTTGGCTCTTTTAAACGAAGGCGCGACTAAAGACGGACTAAAAAGGTCAAATGACGCTTTCGGCGCCGAAACCCGCTTCGTCGATCTAAATTTAAGAAATTCCGAAGTTATCCAAGCTATGGGCATGAACGGAAATTTAAAGAAAATTTGGCACAAAAAGCATAATGAATTTCTAGAAGCTCACTCCGAGTCTAGCGTAAAGGCGGGAATGTACGCAAATATCAGTAAGGTATTTCGCGTCGTTTCCCAGTCGCTAATGCTGGGTCTTGGCGCGTATCTGGTCGTTTTGCAGGAAGTGAATCCGGGCATGATGATCGCGGGCTCTATCATCATGGGTCGCGCGCTAGCTCCGCTTGATATATTGATCTCAAGCTGGAAAAGCTATAAAAACACCAAAGAGAGCTATGCTAGACTTTCGCAGTTTTTAGAGGATTTCCCCGCCGACAACGAAAAACTTAAGCTCCCGGATCCAAAAGGCGATATTTTCCTAGAAACCATAAGCCTAGTACCGCCTCATGGCAAAGCGCCTACTTTGATGGGCATAAATTTCGAGCTTAAAAGCGGAGATATGTGCGCGATTATCGGTCCGAGCGCCGCAGGTAAAAGCTCACTAGCTAGAGCGATGCTGGGAGTATGGCCGGTATTTCACGGCGTAGTGCGCGTGGACGGAGCCGATATCACTCAGTACAACAGCGACCATTTGGGTCAGTTTGTGGGGTATTTGCCGCAAGACGTCGAGCTTTTTGAAGGAAATATCGCAGAAAACATTGCGAGATTCGGTGAACTGGATAGCGAGGCGATCGTACGGGCTGCAAAGCTAGCTAATGTTCATGATATGATATTAAATTTGCCGGACGGTTATGAAACTAAAATAGGCATAGGCGGAGCCAGCCTAAGCGGCGGTCAACGTCAAAGAGTGGCTCTTGCCAGAGCGCTTTATAAAGAGCCTAAAATAATCGTGCTGGACGAACCTAACGCTAGCCTAGACGAAGAGGGCGAAAGAGCGCTATTTGCCGCGCTTGCGTCCATGAAGGGTAAGGCGACTATAGTGTTAATAACGCACAAGCTAAATATCTTAAATTTAGTTGATAAAATAGCCGTTTTAAATGCGGGAAGATTGATGTACTTTGGTGCCAGAGATGCGGTATTGGCTGAGCTCGGCAAGGCAAATGCGCAACAACCGCAGGTAGCAGAACAGCAAAAAAGGCCTAGTATAAGCCTAGAAGATGCGGAGGGCTAAGATGATACTTAAAAATGAAAAAGGCACCGTAAATTTTGGGCTATTTGTTATATTTTTATTGGTCGGAGTTTTTGGAATTTGGCTCGGCATGGCGCCACTTAATAGCGCTGCCGTAGCCGTAGGTAAGATAAACGTCGTAAGTAACAAAAAGATCATCCAGCACTTAGAAGGCGGCGTCGTAGATAAAATTTTCGTTAAAGACGGAGACGTAGTCAAAGCAGGCGATCCGCTAGTGGAGATAAAAAATGCCGCTTTGCAAAGCGAAATAGGTATCGTTAGGGCAGACTATCTACGTACTAGCGCCATAGTTTCTAGGCTAGAAGCGCAAAAAGACGATGCGACGGAAGTCAAATTTAGTGACGAAATAAAGCAAATCGAAGGTTATAAAGAGGCTATAGACGGGCAGTTGAGTATATTTAATGCACAAAAAAAGCTTTTGGATGAAGAAAAATCCATCCTAAAGCAACGCATAATACAGCTTGAAAATCAGATCAAAGGCGCAAATGCGATAGTAAGCGCCAAACAAGACCGCATAAAGTCTTTGAACGAAGAGATTAAAGAGTGGGAGAGGCTATTTAAGGAACAGTTGGCAGACAAAGTCAGGCTACGCGACCTAAATAGAGAAAAAACGGCGGTCGAGGGCGAAATAGCTGCGGGTAAGGCCGAGATAGCGAGACTAAACGTCCAAGTTACCGAGACGCAAGCTCAGATTATATTAAGAGACAGAACCTTTAAAGAGGATGTATTAAAAAAGCTTGAAGACGCTAAAACTCGTCTTGTGGATCTGCAACAGCGTTATAATGCTTTAAAAGATCAATCCGAGCGTACCATCGTAAAATCTCCGGTAGAGGGTAGCGTCGTAGAACTAGCCTTCCATACTATCGGAGGCGTAATAAGACCGGGCGAGAGAATAATGAGTATAGTGCCGGACGAGACCGACTATGTCGTAGAGGCTAGACTAAACGTAGTAGATATTGATACCGTGCATGTGGGACAGCTTGCCGATATTAGATTTAGCGCATTTCAGCACAGACCGAGCTTTGTTATGGAGGGCGAGGTAACGTACATATCTGCCGATAGTATTCAGGATAATGCAGGTCACTCGTTTTACGATATTAAGGCTGTGCTTACGGAAAAGGGCATGAAAGAGTTTAAAAGAAATGACTTTTTTATAGTTCCGGGAATGCCGGTCGAACTAATGATCAAAACCGGCGATAGGACGATGCTTGAGTATGTCTTAAAACCGTTTATAGATATGTTTAAAAGGGCATTTAATGAAGACTAAAATTTTACTTTCGGCCTTATTGGCTTCAAATTTAGCTTTTGCTCAAAGCGTTAGCCTCTCACAGGCATACGAA